>CAZDSB010000128.1:0-4838 GCA_964507515.1 uncultured Myxococcaceae bacterium | reverse complement strand
CTCCGTGTCCAGGACCGACTGCTTTTTCTCGATGGAGATGTCGACGTTCGCGGTGAGCAGGTCGGCCAGGTGCGAGGGATGGGTGATGGACTCGACCAGCTCGATCGCCGCTGCGGGCAGCTCGGGCATCAGCTCGATGACCTGGCGGGCCACCCTCTTCAGCTCGATTCCGAGTGCCTCGGTCTCGACCAGGTCGGTCATCGGTGGATCCGGGACGTGCTCGACCCGTGCCTGCAAGTACGGCGTCTGCGCCACAACCTCCACGACCCGTACACGCGCGAGCCCCTGGACCACGAGGCTGTAGTTGTCCTCCCCCATCTTCATGAGCTTGACGATCCGGGCAACCGTGCCGGTTCGGTAGAGGTCGTCCGGTCCGGGATCTTCTTGCTCGGCACGACGCTGCGTGACGACGGCGATGAGGGAATCCCCCCGAATCGCGTCCTTGACGAGCGCGATGGTCTTCGAGCGACCCACCGCGAGCGGGAGCACCCCGCCGGGGAAGAACACCGAGTTGCGCAGCGGGAGCACCGGCATCACCGCCGGGACGTCGGAGGGGGCGATCAGCACGGGTCGACTGCCTCGAGAGGCCACAGAGATTTCCGGTCCGTCTCCTGCCGTTCGACTCTAGCCGGCTTCGAGGAGTCCCGGGTGGCAACCCCTCGAGGGGACGGTGTCTCCGGGACATGCCCGCTCACTCGCTCTCTCCGGCCCCGCGCTCCGCCGCCCTTCCTCCGTTGCGGTAGGGTCCCCGCCGATGCGTGACACCCGGATGAGCCTGGCCACCTTCGAGCGACTCGCTGCACGCGGGAACCTCGTCCCTGTGTGGCGCGAGCTCCCCGGGGACACCGAGACGCCGGTCAGCGCCTTCCTCAAGCTCCCGACGCCGTCCCACGGCTTCCTCCTCGAGTCCGTCCAGGGCGGCGAGCGCTGGGGCCGGTACTCCTTCCTCGGCGACGAGCCCATCGCCCTCGTCCGCCAGGGCCCGGATGGCACCATCCTCGAGCAGTCCGGCTCGCGCGCCTTCGAGGACCAGCTCCCTCCGCTCGAGGCCCTCCGCGAGCTGATGGACGCGTTCGAGTTCGTCCGCCCCGACGACGCCCCGCCCTTCGTCGGAGGTCTCGTCGGCTACCTCGGCCACGGCGCCGTCCGGTGGTTCGAGCCCCGCGTCCCCCAGCGTCACGGGACCGACCCCGACTTCCCCGACGGCGAGTGGATGCTCGTCGACCGCTGCGCCGTCTTCGACAACCTCAGCCACCGCCTCCGCATCTGGGCCTCGGTGCACCTGCCGCTCCACGGCAGCGTCGAGCAGGCCTACCGGGCTGCGATGGCGCGCGCCGATGCGCTCGCCGAGTCGCTCCAGCGGCCGCTCCCGCCCCAGAAGCCCGCCCCCGAGCTCGGACACCTCGAGGACGGCTGGGACCGCCCGGGCTTCGAGGCCGCCGTCGCGCGCGCCCGCGAGTACATCGCCGCCGGCGACTGCTACCAGGTCGTGCTCTCCCGCCGCCTCTCGGCCGACTACCGCGGAGAACCCTTCGAGCTCTACCGCGCCCTCCGGCGCGTCTCTCCGACGCCATACCTCTTCTTCCTGCGCTTCGGCGACCGCGCGCTCGCCGGCGCCTCGCCCGAGCTCCTCGTGCGCCTCTCCGGCGAGACCGTCACCGTGCGCCCCATCGCCGGGACCCGGAAGCGCGGCGCCACGCCCGCGGAGGACGCGGCGCTCGAGGCCGAGCTCAAGGCCGACCCGAAGGAGCGCGCCGAGCACGTGATGCTCGTGGACCTGGGGCGCAACGACGTCGGCCGGGTCAGCCGTCCGGGCACGGTGAAGGTCGAGGAGCGCGAGGTCATCGAGCGGTACAGCCACGTGATGCACATGGTCAGCCAGGTCTCGGGCACGCTCGACCCCGGGCTCGACGCCTGGGACGTCATCGCCGCCGCCTTCCCCGCGGGCACGGTCAGCGGCGCCCCGAAGGTCCGTGCCCTGGAGATCATCGACGAGCTCGAGCCCCTGTCCCGTGGCCCGTACGCCGGCGCGGCCGGGTACGTCGGCTTCGACGGCGACATGGACCTCGCCATCGTCATCCGCAGCGTCGCCCTCAGCGGCACACGGCTTCGTTTCCAGGCCGGCGCCGGTATCGTCCACGACAGCACGCCCGAGGCCGAGTACCAGGAGACCGCGCACAAGCTCCGTGCCGCCCTGGTGGCCATCGCCGGAGACGAGGCAGGCCGGTGATCCTCGTCGTCGACAACTACGACTCGTTCACCTTCAACCTCGTCCAGGCGCTCCAGTCGCTCGGCGCCGAGGTGGAGGTCCACCGGAACGACGAGATCTCCGTGGACGACGCCCGCGCGATGAAGCCCGAGGCCCTCGTCCTCAGCCCCGGCCCCTGCACCCCGGCCGAGGCGGGCATCTCCGTTCCCCTCATCCGCTCGCTCAGCGGCACCGTGCCCATCCTCGGGGTCTGCCTGGGGCACCAGTCCATCGGCGCGGCGTTCGGCGCCGTCATCCGGCGCGCCGGCCGCGTGGTGCACGGCAAGACCTCGCCCGTCTCGCACGAGGGCACCGGGCTCTTCACCGGTCTTCCGCGGCCACTCCCGGTCGGGCGCTACCACTCGCTGGTGGTGGACCCCGAGAGCGTCCCCGACGTCCTCGAGGTCACCGCGCGCTCCACCGACGACGGCGAGATCATGGCCGTTCGCCACCGGAACCACCCCACGGTGGGAGTCCAGTTCCATCCTGAGAGCGTGCTCACCCCGGACGGTCCCGAGCTCCTCCGCAACTTCCTCCAGGGACGGCTCGCGCCATGAAGGTCGTCCTCCAGAAGCTCGTGGACCGGGTGGACCTCTCGCCCGAGGAGGTCGAGGAGGCGTTCGAGACCATCTTCCGCGGCGAGGCGACTGCAGCGCAGATGGGCGCCTTCCTCGTCGGCCTGCGGATGAAGGGCGAGACGCCGGTGGAGATCGCCGCCGCGGCCGCGGTCATGCGCCGCCGCGCCACTCCGGTCCGCACCCCGCCCGGCCGGGTGGTGCTCGATACCTGCGGCACCGGCGGCGACGGCGCGGGGACGTTCAACATCTCGACCGCCGCGGCGCTCGTCGTCGCCGGCGCAGGCATCACCGTCGCCAAGCACGGGAACCGCAGCGTCTCCTCCCGGAGCGGGAGCGCCGACCTCCTCACCGCCTGCGGAGTGCAGGTGGACGCGCCGGTGGAGGTCGTCGAGCGCTGCCTCGATGAGGTGTACCTCGGGTTCCTCTACGCCCCGGCCCTCCATGGGGCGATGCGCCACGTGGCGCCGGTGCGCCGCGAGGTCGGCGTGCGGAGCATCTTCAACCTGCTCGGGCCGCTCGCGAACCCGGCGCGCGCTCCACGCCAGCTCCTTGGCGTCTACGCCGCGGGCCTCGTCCCGGTGGTGGCCGAGACGCTGGCCCGGCTCGGCACCGAGCGGGCCCTGGTGGTGCACGGCCTCGAGGGTCTCGACGAGATCTCCCCGAGCGGCCCCACCCGCGCCGCGTGGGTCGAGGCGGGCCGCGTCCGCGAGGTCGTGCTCCGGCCGGAGGATGGTGGCATGAATCCCGTCCCGGGTGGCGCCCTCAAGGGCGGCTCGCCGGACGACAACGCGAAGCTGCTCGCCATGGTCCTCGAGGGACACGCCGGCCCGCTTCGCGATGCCGTGCTGCTCAACGCCGGCGCCGCGCTCTGGGTCGCCGATGCCGTCGCGACCCTCGCCGAGGGTGTCCTCCGCGCCGCGGAGAGCGTCGACTCCGGGGCAGCGCGCACCCGGCTGGAGCGCCTGGTCGCCCTGACCCGCGCGGGCGTGGCGGCGTGAGCTCTGCCGACTCGCGCGTCTGGCGGCCGCCTCGCGGAGCGCTCGCCGATCTCGTGGCAAGCGCCCTCGAGGACTGCCTGCGCCGGATGCAGGAACGGCCCCAGCTCCTCGCCGACGTGGCGAGCCGTCCTCGCCAGGCTCCGCGGTTCGAGGCGGCGCTGCGCTCTGGCCATGGCTTCCCGCTCGTGTGCGAGGTGAAGCGGGCCTCGCCCTCGGCCGGGGCCATCCGCTCGGTGGACGCGCCGGCCCAGGCCCGCGCCTACGCCGACGGCGGCGCCAGGTGCGTGAGCGTTCTCACCGAGAGGCGGCGGTTCGGCGGAGACCTCGAGGACCTGCGCGCGGTCCGCGCTGCGGTGGACCTGCCGCTGCTCCGCAAGGACTTCATCGTCCATCCACACATGCTGGCCGAGGCCGTGGACGCCGGCGCGGACGCGGTGCTCCTCATCGCCGGCGCGGTCGAGCCGGACCGGCTGGACGAGCTCTGGGCCGGGGCGCACGCGCTCGGGCTGGACGTCCTGCTGGAAGTGGTCCAGCCCTTCGATCTCGACGCCCCGGACATGCTCGAGGCGACGCTGGTCGGCGTGAATGCCCGCGACCTCGAGACGCTGGAGGTCGAGGCGGGCCGGTTCGAGCGGCTGGCTCCCCTCCTCCGGCGGCCGGACCGACTCCTGGTCGCCGAGAGCGGGATCCGCACGCCCGACGACGTGCGGCGCCTCGCGGCGGCCGGCGCAGGTGCCGCACTGGTCGGCGAGAGCCTGATGCGCGCCCCGGACCCGGCGGCGGCCGTGCGCACGCTGGTGGAGGCGCTCCCGTGAGGACGCGGATCAAGGTCTGCGGGATGACCCGGCTGGAGGACGCGCTCGACGCGGTCGCTGCGGGCGTGGACGCCGTCGGCTTCAACTTCTGGCCGGGGAGCAAGCGGCAGGTCGACGTGGCGCGGGCGAGGGAGATCGTCGCTGCCCTCCCCGGGGGCGTGCTCCGAGTGGGCGTCTTCGTCCGCGCGACCCCCGAGGA
>CAZDSB010000127.1:0-16435 GCA_964507515.1 uncultured Myxococcaceae bacterium | reverse complement strand
CGTGGTGGGTGAAGTTCGCGTGGCAGTCGTCGATGGCGTTCTCCTGCCATCCCGGGCTGTTCCAGATCACCGCCTGGTCCACGTAGTTGTAGGCGATGACGTTCCCGCCGCCGGTGGAGTTGAGCGCGACCGGCTTGTTGTTCTCGACGGAGATGTTGTTCTCGACGAGGCACGCCGATGAGCCTGCGCCGACCACGATCCCGTACGCCTGGCCACCTGGATTCTCATCCGCCGAGCCGTGAGCGTATGAATCGCGAACCACGCACCGGTAGCTGCGGCCGATTCCGATGTTGTAGCCGTATTTGCCGGGGTGGTTGACCGGGTCGGTGCTCCAGCGCTCACCGTCGGCCTCGACGTTCTTTGCCCAGCAATACGCCATGTAGCTGAAGGCGATGCTGCCGCCGGGGAAGCCCCACAGGTTGTTCCCGCCCGCCACCGCGATGTTCTCGATGCCCGACCAGCGGTTGCCGAGCGACCCGCTGGTGTTCGCGGGGACGGTCTTCCAGACCTGTGGTGTCGCGGAGAGGGGAAAGTCGAGGAGCAGGGGATCCTTGAGGGTGAGCGTGTTCCCGCTCACCGCCGTGATCTCGTTGGCCTGCATCCGCGAGCGCCACGATGGCACCGCGCTCTGCGCCGCCGCATTGGCCGAGGCCAGGTCCGAGACGTTGACGTCCGCGGCTCCGGTGGACGGTCCGTTCCAGCTGTAGGTCGGCTGTCGCTTGAAGTACTGGCCGTCGTAGAACCAGAGATAGCCGCCGTTCAGGTAGATGGCGCCGGTCTTGACCGCCGCACCGTCGAGCATGTCGATGGTGACGACGTCGCCCACGGCGAACCCGGCGCCGTTGCCCACCTTGATCGTCGTCGCGCCGCGCGCTGCATCCGCGGTCAGCGCCTGGACGCCGAAGCTCCCATCGCCGGTGCCGCTCCGGTGTCCGAAGAGGATCACCGCGCCGTAGTCGGGGATCGTGCCGTTGGCGACGATGCGCGTGCTGTCCGCGCCCTCGCCCCGGATGGTGACGTTGTCCATCCGCACGTAGATCCCCACCTGCCCGCCGGCGTTCGGCAGCTGCTGGGGGTTCACGAAGTACGTGCCGGCCTTGAGCTTGACGATCCTGCGCATCGACGCGGTCGCCACCGCGCCTGCCGAGTTGATCGCCGCCTGGAAGGCCGAGGTGAACTGCGCAGCCTTCGCCTGACCGGTGAGGCTCGGGTCGACCGAGTAGCCGGCGTATGGATCTCCCGAGGGGACCCAGACCGAGGCCGGGTGCACCGGGTCGTTGTCCGCGGGAATGCCCCCGGGAATCCCCGGATCCCACAAGGTCCGGAAGGGCGCGGGAAGGATGGACTGGTCGATGGAGCTCCCGGATCCACACACGTTGGGGGCTCCGCCTCCGCCACACGTGTCCGAGCCGCTGCAGGTGCCGCACTGGAGCGTGTTCCCGCAGCCGTCACTGATCGCGCCGCAGTTCTTGCCCTGGGCGGAACAGGTGGTCGGGGTGCAGGCGGTCCCGCCGCAGACGTTGGGTGTGCCTCCGCCGCCGCACGATTGACCCGAGCCGCACGTTCCGCACTGGAGCACCGAGCTGCAGCCGTCGCTGATGCTCCCGCAGTTCTTGCCCCGGGCGGCGCAGGTGGTGGGCGTGCAGGAGCCTGTCCCGCAGACGTTGGCCGTGCCGCCGCCGCCGCAGGTCTGGCCCGATCCGCAGGTCCCGCAGCTCACGCTTCCACCGCAGCCGTCGGGGATGCTTCCGCAGTTCTGACCCGAGCCGCACGCGGTGAGAGGCGTGCAGCTGCCGCCGCCATCCGGAGTCTCGGCGTTGGCCGGCTCGACCGTCCCCGAGCACGCCAGGCACAGCAGAACCCCGAAGCAGGCGATGCGTGTCATCGTGGTCGGGATGTCATGCCGCATCCGGAGCGACAAGGTGCACATCGTCGCCATTGCCGGAATCACGGTGATCTTCCGGTAACTTTTCGGCCTCGGCGGCATCCCGCACCGCGAGGCGTCAGCGCCGCCTCGCACGGTCCGATGTTCGGACACCGCTCAGACTGCAAGTGGGGCGGGAACGTGACCGGGAAAGATGCTCCGCGGATCGATCCTGCCGTGTCGGCGCAGGACTGCCTCGAGGACGTCGCGGTAGTCGTGCACCACCGGGAGATCCCCGGGGCCGTCGAGTGCGTCGTCCTCCAGTCCCGGCCACTGGCAATGCATCCCGCCCGGTGTTCCGCCGCCGAGCACCAGCATCACGCCGCCGCGGCCGTGATCCGTCCCGAGGCTCGCATTCTCGCCCACGCGCCGGCCGAACTCGGACATGACCACCACGCTCGTCCGCCCCAGCGCAGGCCCGAGATCGGTCGCGAACGCCGAGAGCCCACCTGCCAGCGCACGCATGCGGGGCGCGACGATCGTCTCCTGCGCGAAGTGGCTGTCCCAGCCGGGAAGGTCCACGCACGCCGTCACCAGCCCGACCCGAGCATGGATCATCGCCGCGAGCTGCGCGAGCTGTCGGCCGAAGGCTACCGCCACGTCGCCCTCGGCCGCCGACGGGTACCGGGCCCCGTGCTCCGGGTGGACCCCGTCGGCGTGGAGCCTCGCCACCCGGTCCGCCGCGTCCAGCGCGTCGCGCGCGGGCCGGCCGAGCTGGGTGTCACTGGCGTAGAGCCCGCCGAGGGATGCGCAGAGACCGCTCCACGCCGGCCCGGCCGAGAGCTCGGTCAGCCCGGCGAGCGCGGTGGCGGACGGTGCGCCGCGGAGGCTGTCCGGAACCTCCGGTCCGGTGGCGACCGCGGTCAGTGCCCCGCTCGCCTCGCGGGCGCGCAGCCACCGCCCGAGCCAGCCACCCGCCGCGCGCGTCCCGCCGCGCTCCATCAGCTCCTGGGCGACGAAGTGCGAGCGGCTCTCGTCGTCCGACCCGACCGCGTGCACCACCGCGAGGTGCCCCTCGAGGAACCAGGGATGCAGCTCGGCCAGCTCCGGCGCGAGCCCGAACGGCCCGTCCAGCCGCAGCGCCTGAGACGGCTCCACGCCCAGCCGAGGACGCGCCCGACGGTATCCGTCGTCGAACACCGGCGGAACCAGCGCGAGGCCGTCCGCCCCGCCGCGGAGGAACACCGTGACCAGGACGCGGCCGTCGTCCGGAACCTCGGCGAGCGCGAGCGCGGGCATCGTCAGCACCTCTGGAAGGCGGGAGAGGCGAGCAGGACCCCGAGCGGGGTTCTGCTCCGGAGGAGGACCGCCCGCTCGGCGACGTCCGGCGCGCGCCCGAGCAGGTGCGCGGCGAGCCCCTCGACGCCGCCGACCCGCGACACCAGTCCCGGGACGTCCAGCGAGGTCCCGGCGAGGGTCCCCTCCGCCAGGCCCATCGCCAGCCTCCACCGCCAGAGCAGCGTTCCGGTCCAGGCGCGGGCCACGTCCGGCGCGCCCTCGGGCGTCGGGTACTGGAAGGGCGCCTGCCCCATGGACCTCAGGGCGGCCAGGAGCGGCGCGCCGCCGTCGGTCCGTGCGCCCGTCGTCCGCAGCGCGGAGGCCACCAGCTGGAAGGGACGCTTCAGCTTGGTCCGACGCTCCGTGGGAGAGCGGAAGGCCTCGGTGCGGAGGAGCGCGCGCAGCGACGTGCGCACGTCACCGCCGCTGGTCCGGAACGCGACCGCGACCGCGTCCACGGCGCTCGCGGGCGGCTCGTCACCGATGAACCGCCGGCACAGCTTCGTCGCCAGGTGGCGCGCCGTGGCCGGATGGGCGGTCGCGGCGTCGACCAGCGCTTCCAGGTCCCGCGCGCCTCCGCCCGCCGGGATACGCCCCCCGAGGACGTGCTTCTCCCCGTCGTCGTGGAGCGTCGGATCGAACTCCACCCGGCCCTTCCGGAAGCGGTGCCTGTCGCGAACGGTCCATCCGGTCAGGCACCGGGCCGCCTCCATGACGTCGGTCTGCGCGTAGCCGCCGTCGGCGCCGAGCGTGTGCAGCTCGAGCAGCTCGCGGGCGTAGTTCTCGTTGGGGCGCTCGCTCGCCGTCGCCCGGCGATTGGTCCGCCCGTCGAGGTACCAGAGCATCGCCGGGCTCAGCGCGGACGCCGCGACGAGGTCGCGAAAGCGCCCCAGCGCGTGGCGGCGGATCACCTCGCGGTCGTCCGCTGCCTTCAGCCAGGCGCACTCGCCCTTGCTCGCGTCGATGTTGAAGTGGTCGCTCCAGAAGTCGACCATCGCCTCGCGCAGCTGCCAGCGCGAGCCGGCAGCACGCAGGAGCGCGGCGGAGGAGAGCTCGCGGAGCAGCACCTCGGGCTTCCACTCGTACAGCTCGCCCACCGGCTGCCCGAGGGAGTCGAGGCGCCCCAGGCTCCGGCGCAGCTCCGGCTCCTCCTCTCCCGGAGCGAGCTGCTCGTCGATCCACCGATCCACCGCCTCGTCGCTGCGCGCAGCGAGGTTCCTCACCCGCTCGCGCTCTCCCGGCGCCGCGCCGAAGCCGCACCGGGCGAGCACGTGGTCGATCAGGTCCACCTCCGGCGACCGCGGGACCGCGAAGGTGGCCTTCGGCGCGGCCACGGCGCGCGTCCCCCGACCGGCCATCACGGCGAGGGCCACCGCCGAGCCCGCTCCCACCACCAGCTGTCGTCGCGAGAGGAGCACGGTCGTTCTCCGCGGAGTCGGCGGTGGCTCAGCTCTCGACCTGGAGCGGCGCCTTGCCCAGGCGGGGCCGCGCCGGCTCCGCGATCGGCACCGGCCTGCGCGGCAGCAGGAGCGCTCCGAGCCCGCTGGCGAGCGTCAGCGGGAACACGGCGAACCACCCCAGAAGCGGCACGACGAAGAGCAGCGCGAGCACCGCGCCCCCGCGGAGGACCCGCCGCCAGGGCTGGCCTTCGTCCACCGGGCTCGCGAGACCTGCGCCGACCTTGTCCGCCAGTCCGGCGGACCCGACGAGCGCCAGCACCAGCGGGACCATCAACAGCGCGCCGGTGACCAGCTTCACGCCCGGGTGGTGGGCCTTGGCGAACACCAGGAACACCAGCGCCACCGGAACCAGCGCGAGGAGCCCGGCGAGCGTCGCTCCCACGGGGCGGGTGGCGTAGGTGATCCGCGCGCGTTCCACCGCGGGACGGAAGAGCGCGACCGCCGCGAGCCAATAGGCGTTCAGGGCCAGGTACGCCCCGGCGACCATCAGGAACCAGAAGAGGATGTCGGCGAAGATCATGGCGTCACGGTCCGGTGTGGGAGGAAGGGAAGCTCGACGTCGAGCTCGGGAAGGCGCGCCACCACCGCGACGGTGGCCTCGCGCGAGGGGAGGGAGGGTCGCGGAGCGGCAGGCGACCGGGGCAGGGGCGGCGCGTGTGGCAGCGAGCGCGGGAGGGCGGCGACCCGGGAGGCCAGCGCGGCTGCGGTGGAGGTGACGGGGCCCGGCCACGCGAGCACGGCGAGGCCGGCGGCCGCGGCAAGACCCAGGAGCCCGGCCCAGGCGAACGGCTCCCGCGCACGGATGTTCGCGGTCGTGCGTGCGAGCAGCGCGCGGCGGGCGACCTGCTCCACCCACCCCGGGCGAGGTCCGCGCGGGTCGGGCGCCGGGGCGCGCCGGGCGGCCTCCAGCATGCGCCTCCAGCGGTCGTCGAACCGGTCACTCATGGGCGTCCTCCGGGAGGAGCCGGCGCGCGGCCTGCTGCAGCCGCCGTCGGGCGCGGAAGGCCCTGACCTTGAGGACGGTGCGACTGCGGCCGGTGAGCGCGGCGACTTCCTCCAAGGAGCGCTCCTCCAGCGAGAGCAGCGTGAGGAGGAGCCGATCGTCGGGAGGAAGCTCGGCCAGGAGCGCCTCCACCGCCGCCCGAGCCGCGAGCACCTCGTCCACCGGCGGCGCCGGATCCGCGACGAGCGAGCCGATCCACTGCAGCGCCTCGGCCGAGAGCGCGGGAGCGGGACTGCGCCGCCGCTCTGACCGGAGGGCGTCGCGGCAGAGATTGATGGTCAGCCGGCAGAGCCAGTGGTCGAACGGGATGCCATCGCGCGCCTGGTAGCGATCGAGCCGGCTGAAGACCGCGAGGAAGACGTCCTGCACGAGGTCGTCCTCCGGAACCGCCCGGGGCCGGTGCGCGCGGACGAGGCGACGAACCTGAGGCTCGAAGCGCCGCACCAGCTCCGCCGCCGCGTCCCCATCGCCGCGCCGTGCTCCGTCCAGGCACGCCTGGATCGACCACGGCACGTCCGGAAGCACTGGGCAGGAAGCAGCCATCCACGGCCCCGAGAACGACGGGGCCTGCTCGCGGTTACGCACGCGGGCAAGGCTTCTTGCTCCCTGGCCCCGGGTGTCGTCCGGGACTCGGCTCGCCGCGGGCAAGGACCCCAGCTCGGACGCGGGGTTCCGCCGTTCTCCCTCAGGGTGGGAACCCGGCCGCCGGGCTCTGCAGCCGCGCGCGCAGGCTGTCCAGCGCGTCGCGGTACAGCCGGTCCTCGCTCTTCCTGGAGACCGCGTCGGCGTAGAGCGCCTCGGCGCGCTCCCAGTCCCCGAGCGCCTCCAGCACCAGCCCGAGGTCGTACGAGGCGGCGGCCAGCTCGGGATGCCGGGCGTGCACCGACTCGAACGAGGCCTTCGCCTCCTCCAGGTCTCCGCGCGAAGCGGCGGTGGCGCCGGGCTGGAGGAGCGGGCTGTCCACGTCCAGCTCCACCTCCTCGATGCGCGGGCGCGGCGCGAGCGCGCGCAGCAGATCGTCCACCGCGCGCAGGCTCGCCTCCACCAGCAGCTGTGCCTGTCCGGCGCGAGACACGTCGGACGCGCTCTCGGTTCCCTCGACGAGACCGCCCGTCTCGTACGGCTCGCTCCACGGCCCCTCGGGCGTGCGGGAGACCCGCGCCAGTAGCCGGACCCTTGCCTGCGGCTCCGCCCCGCCGCGCTCGGTGGGCGGAGCGGCGAAGCTCCACTCGGCGACGTCGAGCGAGACGTAGGCCCGGCTCCCGCTCGCATCCACCGGCTCCCCGGGCGCCCACGCCTCGACCTGGAAGTAGCCCTGGCGCGCCGCGCGGCCCTTCAGCGTGTGGACGACGACCTCCGGCGAGTCGCCCGGCCCGTCCACCTGGACGAGCGACAGCACGCGGGCCCGGTGCCCCAGGTCCACGACCGCGGGGGCAGGCCGGGCAACGCGCAAGGTCGGCGCACACGCTCCCAGCAGGAGCAGGCCCCAGAGGCCGCTACGGCATCCTCCCCACCGCATCCATCCCAAAGGTCAGCTCCGCCTGCCACGGCCCCGACGGGAACCCGTCGAGCACCAGCACCCGGTCCAGCCCACGCAGCGTCTCCAGCCCCAGCCTTCCGAACTCCACTCCCAGCGCTGGCGGAGTCCTGGGGCGGGACGTCCCGCCCGTCAACCACACCACCGCGCCGTGGAGCAGGAGACGTCCGCTGGCGAGCTGCAGCTCCAGCAGCATCGGCACCCCGAGCCGCGCGTCCCTCGGAAGCTCGCCCGACTCGAGCTCGATCCCCGCGCCTCCCCGCGACAGGTCTCGCACGCTCCACGCCTGCGTGGTGCCCGTGGCCTTGAGATGCAGCGGCACCCGCGGGTAGCGCCGTGACTTCTCGTGGCGGTGCGCCTCGAAGAGCCTGAGCAGCGCGGCGTCGAGGCCCTTCCGGCTCCGGCCGGGGACGTACTTGATGTTGAGGAAGTACTCGCCCGAGGCCGAACGGCGGACGTCCACCACCTCGCCGAGCACCTCCACCGGATGCGAGACGGACTCGGCGGTCAGCTCGAAGAGGAACTTCGTGCCGCGCTCGAGCGGTCGCTGGCTGGGGAGCGAGACGCCGCCCTTGCCGACGCTCTTGGTGAACGCCTGCAGCAGCGACTCCGGACTCCGGTAGGAGATCCGCAGGCGGACCGGCTGGACCGAATGCGGGGTGGGATCCGGAACGTTCATCGGCGGACGGCAAAGTGCCTGGAAAGTCGAGGAGCCCACAAGCCCCGCGGGGGTACGCCCACCCCTCTTTCTGGATCAGAAATGGAAAGAAGTGGTATGGAGTGGATCAGCAGGGATCTCCAGCGGCAGGCAATCCTGTGTTCCGGGGCGTCTACGAGCACCACATCGACCCAAAGGGGCGAACCAGTCTGCCGGCGAAGCTCCGGGAGACGCTGGTCGGCGCCTACGACGAGCGGCTCATCGTCACGACCGCCCTCGACCCCTGTCTGCACGCCTACCCGGTGCGGGAGTGGGAGCAGCTCGAGGCCTCTCTCGCCACGCGAAATCCGATGGAGCCCGGCGTGAAGACGCTCATGCGGCTCTACGTGGCCCCGGCGCAGGAGTGCCCGCTCGACAAGCTGGGCCGGATCCTGATCCCGCCCGTGCTGCGCAGCCACGCCCGGCTGGAGAAGGACGTGGTCTGGGCGGGAATGGTGAAGGTCATCGAGCTGTGGAGCCGGGACGGCTGGCGCAAGGCGCAGGACGACGCCCGCGACGCTGCCGATTCGGCGGACGTGATGCGCGTGCTCACCGAGCTGCGCCAGGGAAGGGAGCAATCGTGACCAAGGCGGCGAAGAAGGCGATGCAGGCGGATCTCGAGCCCTCTCTGAGGCTGAAGCACACCACGCTGTCCTGCATGGGCGAGCTGGACCGGGACGCGATTCGCGCCATCCGCGATCGCATGGTGCGGCTGCTGGATCAGGGCTGCGTGTGGCTGGTGCTGGACCTCACCGACGTGAGCCACCTCGACTACCGGGGCGTGCCCTGGCTGGTCTCGCAGGCGGAGGAGTACCGGCTCCGCGGCGGGGACGTGAAGCTGGCGGGGGTGTCGCGCTATCTCCTCGCCATCCTCCGCGCCGCGGGCGCGCATGACGCGTTCGAGATCTACCCGGACGCAGGCGATGCCCGGGAAGCGCTGAGCCAGGGCCACAACGCCTGGCTGCACTGAAGCGACGGTTCCTTTGTCGTTCGTCCACGAGACCGTCCTCCGCGACGAGGTGGTGCAGCTCTTGAAGCCGGTTCCGGGAAAGCGCCTGGTGGATGCGACGCTCGGCGGTGGCGGGCACGCCGAGGCCCTGCTCGCTGCCGGCGCCGAGGTCATCGGCGTGGATCGCGATCCGTCCGCCATCGCGGCAGCGCACGCGCGGCTTTCCCGATCCCCCAGGTTCCGGGCCCTCGAGGGATGCGCGGGCGAGCTGGAGGCGCTGCTCGGTCCGATGGGGCTGCTCCCGGTGGACGGCCTGCTCCTGGACCTCGGCGTCAGCAGCCCGCAGCTGGACACGCCCGGGCGGGGCTTCAGCTTCCAGACCGAGGGCCCCCTGGACATGCGGATGGGCCGGACCGGCGAGACCGCCGCCGAGCTGATCGCGAGGCTGTCCGAGGCCGAGCTCGCCGCCGTGCTCCGGGAGCTCGGCGAGGAGCCCTTCGCGAGGCCCATCGCCCGGGCGCTCAAGCACGACCTCCCGGCGACCACCCAGGCCGCGGTCGCGTCCATCAAGCGGGCCGTTCCGCGGAAGGCCTGGCCGTCGAAGGTTCACGTTGCCACCCGGACCTTCCAGGCGCTGCGGATCGCGGTGAACGACGAGCTGGGGCAGCTGGAGCGCGTCCTGGCCGCGCTCCCGCAGCTGCTGCGACTCGGCGGCCGGGCAGCGGTCATCGCCTTTCACAGCCTCGAGGACCGCGCGGTGAAGCAGGCCTTCCGCACGCTCGAGGGTCGCTGCACCTGTCCCCCCGGGCTTCCGGTTTGCGCCTGCGGCGCGCAGGGCACGTTCCGGGTCCTGACCCGGCGGGCGATCCAGGCGACGGACGCAGAGGTGGAACGCAATCCCCGGGCGCGCAGCGCGCGGCTCCGGGCCGTGGAGAGGGTGGCATGAGCCGGAACTCGGGGAAGGGGCGCCGTGTCTCGCTGGGCGCGGTGCTGGGCCAGATCTTTCCGGTTCTGCTCTGCTTCGGGCTGCTGGCGTCGGTGGGCATCCTCCACGTCGCCTCGCGGAGCCAGGTGGTGGACGCGGCCTACCGCCTCTCGGCGCTGGAGGCGGAGAGCCGCACCCTCGCCCTCGCCAATGATCGGCTGAAGCTCGAGCTCGCCACGCTGAAGCGCCCGGCGCGGCTCGAGGCCATCGCGCGCGGCCAGCTCGGCATGGCTCCGCCGGATGCCTCGGTGGTCGACTCGGTCGCCGCCCGGCCCGCGCCGCCCACGCCCCACGCCGCCGAGGGCCGGCGCACGCTGGCCTCCAGCCGCTCCCCCCGATGATCCCCCGCCGGTCCACCGAGCGTGGACGTCCGCCGGCGGAGCTGACCCGCTGGACGCGCGCACGGGTGCTGGTGATGGGGGGGCTCCTCATCGCGGCGCTCGGGGCGACGCTGATCCGCGCGGTCAGCATGCAAGTCATCCAGCGCGCGCTGCTAGCGTCGATGGCGAGCGACCAGACGGTGCGGGAGATGGAGATACCCGCCCGGCGCGGCGACAACTACGAACGCCGCGGCATCCCGCTCGCCCAGAGCGTGGAGGTGGACTCGCTCTGGCTCGATCCGTCGATGGTGGCAGACCTCCACCGGGCGGCGCGCGACCTCGCCCGGACGCTCCGCCTCGACGCCACCGAGCTCGAGGGCCGTCTCGCCCGCGCGCGTCGGTTCGCCTGGGTGAAACGCCAGGTGACGCCCCAGGAGGTCGCTGCCGCCCAGCGCCTGGAGATCCCCGGCATCGGGGTGGCCAAGGAACCGAAGCGCTTCTACCCGCAGCGCGAGCTCGGGGCGCAGGTGCTCGGCGTCGTCGGCACGGACGGGCACGGGCTCGAGGGTCTCGAGCTGGCCTTCGAGGACGAGCTGTCCGGACAGAGCGAGAAGGTGGAGGGAACCCGCGACGCGCGGGGGCGAAACCTCCTCCTCCAGGGCGCCCCGGAAGCGGTGGGCCGGCAGGGCGCGACCGTCACCCTCACCCTCGACCGCCAGGTGCAGTACGCCGCCGAGAAGGCGCTCGATCGCGCCGTGGACGAGAGCAAGGCCATCGGCGGAATGCTGGTGGTGCTCGACCCGCGGACCGGTGAGCTGCTGGCGCTGGCCCAGACGCCACGCATCAACCCCAACGCGCCGGCGCCGGGCATCGCCGCGGGAGCGCTGCGTGACCGGCCGGCGCTCGATCTCTTCGAGCCGGGCAGCACCTACAAGGCGTTCGTCGCCGCCGCGGCGCTGGACGACGGCATCGTTCGCCCCGAGGACACCTTCGACTGCGAGGGCGGTAGCTGGGAGGTCGGTCGCCACGTCATCCACGACACGCACCCGCACGGGACGCTGACGCTGGGCCGGATCCTCGTGGTCTCCTCGAACATCGGCGCGGCCAAGGTGGCGCAGCGGCTGGGGCGCGAGGGGATGATGCGAGCCGCCCGGCGCTTCGGGTTCGGCGAGCGGACGGGACTCGCGCTTCCCGGCGAGGGCAGGGGGAGCATTCCCTACCCCAAGGCGGACGTGACCCTGGCGACGCAGGCCTTCGGCCAGGGCCTCAGCGCGACCGCCGTCCAGGTGGCCGCGGCCTACGGCGCGCTCGCCAACCGCGGCGTCCTGATGCGGCCATACCTCGTCGCCCGGGTGACCGACCCGGACGGGGTGGTGCTCCTCGAGAACCAGCCCACCCGGGTGCGCCAGGCGGTGCGCGAGCAGACAGCCCGGACGGTGATCCAGATGCTCGAGGGGGTCGTCCAGAAGGGTGGAACCGCGCCCCTGGGGGCGCTCGAGGCGTACCGGGTGGCCGGGAAGACCGGGACGGCGCAGAAGCCGGACCCCGTCGCCCGCGGCTACTCCGAGAAACGCATCGCGAGCTTCGCCGGTGTCGTCCCGGCGGACGATCCCCGCCTGGTCATCTACGTGGTGGTGGACGAGCCGAGGACCGACGTCTACGGAGGCCTGGTCGCCGCCCCGGCGTTCAGGGAGGTCGCCACCGCGGTCCTTCCCTACCTGGGCGTCCCACCGTCGCTTTCCGTGCTTGCCAGCGCCAAGAAGGTTCCCATCCCACCCCCGATGCAGGTAAAGGAGGAGCCCGCCGCGGCCCAGCCGGTCACCGAGCGGCTGGAGCAGGGGAGTGTGTCGGTCCCGAACGTGCAAGGACAGGTCGGTCGTGATGCCGTGGCGCGCCTGCTGGCGACCTCCCTGGAGCCCAGACTTCGTGGCAGTGGACGGGTGATGGCGCAGTCGCCGGCCCCGGGCGCGCACGTGGCGCGCGGGGCGAGAGTGACGCTCGATCTCGGCGCCTCACCCTGAGCAAGGATTTGCGTACATGAAGTTGACCGAAGTGTTGGCGGGGATTGGTGCCGAGCAGCAGTCCGGCTCTCGGGCGTCGCTCGAGGTCACGGGCGTTGCCCACGACTCGCGGAAGGTGAAGCCCGGCGACCTCTTCGTCGCGATTCCGGGAGCCACCTCCGACGGTGCGAACTTCGTCGCGGACGCCAAGCAGAAGGGCGCGATCGCGATCGTGGCGCAGCGTCCGGTCCAGGCCGATGGCCCGGTCTATCAGGTCTCCAATGCCAGGCAGGCGCTGGCGCTGATCGCCGCGAACTTCTACCGGAAGCCCGCGGGCGAGCTGATGCTCCTCGGCGTCACCGGGACCAACGGGAAGACCACGACCACCTGGCTCCTCGAGTCCATCTGCGCGGCCGGTGGCGCGGCGACGGGTCGGATCGGCACAATCGACACCCGCTTCGCCGGGCGATCGCTCGAGCCCACCCACACGACGCCGGATGCCCTGGCGCTGCACTCGCTGTTCCGCGAGATGCTCGACGCCGGCAGCGACACCGTGGTGATGGAGGTGAGCAGCCACGCCCTGGACCAGGACCGGGTACATGGCCTCGTCTTCCGGGCCGCGGGCTTCACCAACCTCAGCCGCGACCACCTCGACTACCACCCGGACATGGAGACGTACTTCCAGTCCAAGCGAAAGCTCTTCAGCGAGAACCTGAGCCCGGGCGGCGTCGCGGTGGTGAACGGCGACGACACCTACGCCGCGCGCCTCTACAACGAGGTCCGCTCCAGCAAGCGGATGGCGTGGAAGTTCAGCCGGAATGGCGGGGAGATCTCCGCCGCCGGCGTCGAGTACTCCATCGGCGGCATCAAGGCGACGCTGAAGACCCCTGCCGGCGACATCGCCATCCAGTCCGCGCTGGTGGGGCCGCACAACCTCGAGAACATCCTCGCCGCCGCCGGCATGGCGCTCGGCGCAGGGTTCAGCCGCCAGGACGTGAAGGAGGGCATCGCCCGGATGAAGGGGGTGCCGGGGCGGATGGAGCGGATCGAGTCCGAGGGCCGGGTGGCGCTCGTGGACTACGCCCACAGCGACGACGCGCTCAAGCGCTCGCTCGAGGCGGCGCGGACGCTGGCCCGCGGGCGGGTGGTGGTGGTGTTCGGCTGCGGGGGTGACCGGGACAAGGGCAAGCGCCCGCTGATGGGCCAGGTGGCCGCCGAGAACGCGGACCTGGTGGTGCTCACCAGCGACAATCCGCGGACCGAGGACCCGGACGAGATCATCTCGCAGATCACCGGCGGCGTGGAGAAGGCGGGTCTCCGCCGGATGAGCGCAGGGAAGGCCAAGAGCGGCGAGCGCGGCTACCTCGTCGACGCGGACCGGCGGGCGGCCATCGAGCTCGGAGCGTCGCTCCTGAAGGACGGCGACGTGATGCTCGTCGCCGGCAAGGGCCACGAGGGCTACCAGATCATCGGGACCGAGAAGCGGCCGTTCGACGACGTCGCCGAGGCTCGCGCCGCGCTCGCCAAGGCGCGGGCCGCCTGACCCCTCCGCCGATGGCCGCCGAGCCCCGGTTCAGCCACGCCGAGGTCATCGCCGCCACCGGGGCACGCCCCACCGCGACGCCGGCCGCGCCCTTCGATGGCGTCTCGACCGACTCGCGCACGCTCACACCCGGCGCGTTGTTCGTCGCGCTCCGCGGCGAGCGGTTCGACGCGCACGGGTTCCTCGCCGACGTCGTCGCGCGCGGCGCCGCGGGCGCGGTCACCCAGGCGCAGCACCCCCGGGCGGCGGTGCCTGCCGGGTTCCCGCTCTACGAGGTCCAGGACACGCTGCAGGCCCTCGGGGGCCTGGGCCGGTTCCATCGCCGGCGCTTCACCCTGCCTCTCGGCGCGGTGGGGGGGAGCAACGGCAAGACCACCACCAAGGAGATGGTGGGCGCCATCCTCGCCGTCCGTGGCCCGGCGCTGAAGACCGAAGGGAACCTCAACAACGAGGTGGGGCTGCCGCTCACGCTGTTCCGTCTGCGGCCCGAGCACGTCGCGGCGGTCGTCGAGCTGGGGATGAACCACCCGGGCGAGATGAGCCGGCTCACGGCAGTCGCCGGACCGGACGCGGCGCTCATCACCACCGTGCAGCCCGAGCACCTCGAGGGGCTGGGAAGCATCGAGGGCGTGGCCGACGCCGAGGGCGAGCTCTTCGCCGGTCTGTCGCCGCGCGCGACCGCGGTGGTGAACCTGGACGATCCGCACGTCGTCCGTCAGGGTGCGCGCGCTCGCGGGCCGAAGCTGGGGTTCGGTCGCTCCTCCGGCGCCGAGGTCCGGCTGGTCCAATCCACCCCGCGGGGGAAGAGCGGCCTCGCCTTGGTGATCGAGACCGGCGGACGGCGGTGGCCGGTCTCGCTCGGCTTCGTGGGGGACCACAACGCGCTCAACGCGACCGGGGCATTCGCCCTCGGCATCGCGCTCGGCCACCGGCCCGAGGAGTGCGTCCAGGGCCTCGCGGCGGCGCGCCCCTACGCGCGGCGGCTCAACGTCGTCGAGGCGAAGGACGGCTGGACGGTGGTGGACGACTGCTACAACGCCAACCCGGCGTCGATGGCTGCGGCGCTGGACACGGCGCGAACGCTCGCCGGCACGGGGCGCGTCGTCGCAGTGCTCGGTGACATGCTCGAGCTCGGTCCGGGCGAGGAGCAGGAGCACATCGCACTGGGTGCGCGCGTGTCGCAGGCGGCGTCGCTCGCAGCGTTCCTCGGGCCCCGCAGCGCGTGGGCCGCGGGCTCGGCGAAGGGAATCGAGTCGGCACACTTCCTGGAAGTGGATCCGCTCTGGGAGTGGCTCCGGCCGAGACTGCGGCCCGGAGACCTCGTCCTGGTGAAGGGAAGCCGCGGAATGCGTCTCGAGCGAATGGTGGAAAAACTGACCGGAGTGACGGCTTCCGGGGGACACTAGCTCCAGCGCCTCGACCGTGCTCTTCCTCCTCTACCGCCTGCTCCAGGATTCTCAGGCGCAGCGGTTCTTCAACTTCCTCCGCTACCCCACCTTCCGCATCGTGGCGGCGGGCGTCGCCGCCCTGCTGATCGGCCTGCTCTGGGGACGGCGGTTCATCGAGCAGCTGCGACTCACCCAGCACGGCCAGAGCAACATCCGCGAGGACACGCCGGACCGGCACCAGACCAAGAAGGGCACGCCGACGATGGGCGGCGCGATGATCCTGGTCTGCATCGGGCTGGCGACGTTGCTGTTCGCCGACCTGTCCTCTCGGGTGGTCTGGGTCGCGCTGCTCTGGACCTTCGGCTACGGCTTCATCGGCTTCCTCGACGACTGGCTGAAGCTGTCGAAGCGGAACAGCAAGGGCCTCGCGGGGAAGAAGAAGCTCGCCCTGCAGACGCTGTTCTACCTGGTGGGCGTGTTCGGCATCCTCTGCACCTGGAAGGGCGGGATGCCGCACCTCCTGATCGAGACGCGCATCACCGTCCCCTTCGTCCCGACCCGGCACTTCAACCCCGACCTCGGGTGGCTCTACCTCTTCTTCGGCTGGGTGGTGGTGGTCGGGACGTCCAACGCGGTGAACCTCACCGACGGGCTGGACGGCCTCGCCATCGTTCCCACCATCGTCGCGGCGACCACCTTCGCGATCCTCTGCTACGTCGCGGGCAGCGGTCTGCACATCGCGGACGTCCAGGAGATCGCCGGCCAGCAGCGCCTGGTGAGCACCCCGCTGTGGCGGTACCTGGGCATCCTCCCGGTCGCCGGAGGTGCGGAGCTGGCCGTCTTCTGCGCGGCGATGGTGGGCGCGGGCCTGTCCTTCCTCTGGTTCAACACCTATCCGGCCAGCGTCTTCATGGGTGACATCGGCTCGCTCGCGCTGGGCGGTGGCCTCGGCGGGCTGGCGGTGCTGAGCAAGAACGAGATCGCCTCGGCGATCATCCACGGGGTGTTCCTGGCCGAGGCCCTGTCGGTGATGATCCAGGTCGCCTCGTTCAAGATGACCGGGCGCCGGGTCTTCAAGATGGCGCCGGTACATCATCACTTCGAGCTCAAGGGGCTGTCCGAGCCGAAGATCATCGTGCGTTTCTGGATCGTCTCCATCGTCTGTGGCGCCGTCGCGCTGATGACGCTCAAGCTGCGCTGACGTGGACCTCGGTGGAAAGCAGGTGTCGGTGCTGGGCGCAGGCAGGAGCGGGCTCGCCGCGTCCGAGCTGCTGCTGTCGCGCGGCGCCCGCGTGACGCTGTGGGACGAGCGCCCGGCGGAGCAGCTCGGAGCCGAACCGCTCACCGGGAG
>CAZDSB010000126.1:0-3388 GCA_964507515.1 uncultured Myxococcaceae bacterium | reverse complement strand
CTCGCAGGGATCCGGAGCTTCTTCACCGCGCTCTTCAGGGACCTGCCCAGTGGATTCTTCGAGAGCATGAAGATCCGGCGGGAGGAGGTCGTGGGAGAGGTGGCGTACATCCTCTGGGACAGAGAGCCGTTCTCCCAGGCCACGGATACGTTCGTGGTGCGCGACGGAAAGATCGTGTTCCAGACGTTCACGCCGTAGCGGGCGGCCGGCCGAGCCGACCGGTCACCGTCGCGCTGGATGTCATGCGAAAGAGTGAGGAGTCGCGTCGCCGAGAGCGCCGGTTTCGGTCTTGACGGGTCGTCACCGCGCCGCTACAAGACGCCTCCACATCGCCGCGGGGTGGAGCAGCCTGGTAGCTCGTCGGGCTCATAACCCGAAGGTCGCAGGTTCAAATCCTGCCCCCGCAATTTGCCTTACTGCAGACTTCCGCCATCGTGAGCTCCAGGCGGTAGGCACTCGCGGTAGGGACCAATCGGACAGAACTGAAGGCCGCCGCGAGGACGTCCCTCGCCGCGGCCGGGTCTGCCTCGAGCGTGGATACCAGTCCGTCGAAGTAGCCGCGGATCTGCTCCGGGCTTGGCATCTTCGGCGACGGCCGGGTCGGGGCCACCTTGGCGCGGCGCTCGCGTAGCTCCCCAAGGCGCGCGTTGGCCTCCCGGAGTTGGCCAACGAGGGGACACCGATGTCTGGCGCGTCCGCGACGGCCGCGGCGAGCCTGTCCACACGCGCGGCCTGCCGGGCGATGGCCGCGTCCAGATCGGCCGTCGGCGATGTGGCAGCCCGCTGTGCGAGCTCCCGCTTCCACTCCACCTCGAATGTCGAGATGAACTCCGGCAGGAGGTCGGCCGCCGTCACCCGGATGGTCTCGGCGATGGCCTGGAGCACCTTGGCCTCGCCGATGCTCCTGCCGTTGTCGCGAATGCTGGGCCCGCGGGTCCCCACCGCCCCGGGCCAGAGACGCGATCCCAACCGGATCGAGATGCAGCTCGACCCGCACCCTGTGGGAGCTGGAGACGACGCTCGTGTTGAACGGTAGCCCCAAGGGCTGCCTTTTCTCTTGATTCCAGAGGGAGTAAGTGGTTCCGCTCCAGCTAAACCAAGGGGAGGGCCCAGTCCATGTCCGCTCAATCGCGAATCGCAGCTTGCCTGCTCGCACTGGCAATCAGTCCCGTTGCCCTCGCCCAGGCCACCGGGGCAAGCAGCACCGAATCCACGGCCGTGAGGCAAACGCTCAAGCAGGGCACCGTCGAGTCGGTGGCGGGAAACAAGGTCGTCCTCAGAGAGGCCGACGGCCCGCACGAGTACACGCTGCCCGACGGCTTCAAGTTCCAGCTGAACGGCCAGCCAGTCGGCGTCGACCAGATCAAGCCGGGCATGACAGTCGGCGCGGTCGTCACCGACAAGGTCACCACCCGCAACGTCACCGTCACGCGGGTCGCCAAGGGGACCGTGATGCAGGTCGCCCCGGGCGGTGTGGTCATCAAGAACGAGAAGGGCGAGCTCAAGAGCTACGACTTCAAGGACCCTGACGGGAACGACGTCTACTTCGCCAAGGACGGCAAGGAGGTCCTGCTCAGCACCGTGAAGAAGGGCGACCGTCTCACCGGCACCTTCGTCACCAAGCTTCCGCCGCAGACGACCAGTCAGCGTTCGGTCGTCGCCCACGCCTCGGAGCCAGACCAGCCCGCGGCGCCGGCCGCGATGGCCGCTGCGTCGCCCAAGATGCCCAAGACCGCCAGCCCGCTGCCCCTGGTGGGCTTGCTCGCCCTTGTATGCGGGGGAATCGCCCTGACGCTGCGGGCGGCGTACACGCTCCGGTAGCGAAGCACCGGAAGGGCGTGGCCCCCGAGGCGACGATGGACCGCCGAGGCGTCTGGCGTCGCCGGCTCCACCTGGTGGAGCGGGTCGGCTGGGCGATGTCAGTCGTGCTCGGCGTGACGTGGGTGACGGCGCGCGGCCTCGCCTGGGCGTCCGAGCGTCGCTCGATCGCCGCCTTCCACGAGAGCGCCCGAGCAGCGGTTGCCTCCCCGCGGAGCAGCGGAGGCGCTCCGGCCGTCGAGATCGACCAGAGCCTCTGGGACGCACGTCGCGTCCGGGCCTATGCGCGGGCGCTCATGCGCCCGGCGCCGCCGCCGCTCGCCCTGCTCCGGATCCCCCGGCTCGGCCTCGAGGTTCCGGTGCTCGCGGGCACCGACGAGTGGACGCTCGACCGCGCGGTGGGCCACATCGTGGGGACCGCGCGCCCAGGCCAGCAGGGGAACGTGGGCATCGCCGGGCATCGTGACGGCTTCTTCCGCGTCCTGAAGGACATCGCCGAGGGTGACGTGGTGGAGCTGGCCCTGCCGGCCGAGGTGCGCCGGTTCCGCGTAGAGCGGATCTCGATCGTCGGCCAGAACGATACCCAGGTGCTCGCCGCTTCTCGCGAGTCCCGGCTCACCCTCGTCACCTGCTACCCGTTCTACTTCGTGGGCTCGGCGCCGCGGCGGTTCATCGTCCAGGCCAGACCGGAGTGACCCGCTCGGGGCGGTTCTCACGCATCATTCTTCCGAGGATCGCAGGCGATCCGCCTCCATCCGCAGCCATGCTGGGCCTCATCGCGGCCGAGCTGGACGTGCCGCGCGCGGCACTAGCCGATCTCGAGCAGGCCTGCTCGACTCAGTTTGAAGTTGTACTGGATCTCCAGCAGGCCGATCACCGAGGAGAGGAAGATCTGGGTGTTTCCGATGACCGGCGCGCGATTGAAGAGAACCTCCAACCCCAGGTTGAGCGGAAGCACCGCGGTGTAGAAGATGCCGAAGTGGTAGCGGAAGGAGAGGAATCTCGGATCGGCCAGGCTGAACTGGGTGCCGAAGCCGGCGACGAGCCCGATCGGCGCCCACTTCAGCTCCTTCATGTCGAAGTCGAGCGTCACGTTGCCCTGCGCTAGGTCCTTCCCCGTGCTGTAGACGTCATTCGCGGCGTGGGTGTGCTGGTAACCGAGGGAGAAGGTCATCCCCAGAGACTGGTGGATCGCCCAGGCGCCCACGAAGGTGGGGTTGACCGTGAACTGACTGAAGCTGTTCACCGGTGCGGTGATCTGTCCGTTCTCAATGCTGTCCACGACCGACTCGACGAGGTTGAGGAAGACAGCCGGACCGAACCCCAGCTCGAGCCTGCCCCCCAGCCGGAGCCGGTCGCCCACCTTGAAGCTGACCGTCGTTCCCAGTGTGGGGCTGACCGCCAACGTGGCGCCCACTCCTGCGAAGCCGGTGGCGTTGGTGCCGGTGTAGGCGATGGCGCGCAGCGAGAGGCGCATGGCCCAGCAGTCGAGGAAGCCATACTGGTAGTCCAGGTACTGGGCGAATGCAGTGACCTCGTAGGTGCTCATCCCCAGCGGCTTGCCGTTGAG
>CAZDSB010000125.1:0-14163 GCA_964507515.1 uncultured Myxococcaceae bacterium | reverse complement strand
GGCGGTCTTCGGCGCCCGCGCCGGCGCGTCACGCCAGCTGGCCAGCTGGGGGGCGCTGGTGCTGGGCGCGCTCGCGGCCCGTCCCGGAGGGGCGCTCCTCGGACCGGCCTTCGGACGCTTCTTCCACACCTCCGAATCCCTGGGCGCGGTGGCGGCCAGCTTCGCCACCTTCATCGTCATCGCCGTGGTGGGCCGGCTCGTCGGCACCCGCCTCCTCCAGGGAGTCCTCGGCGGCCGCGACCCCGCCGAGCGAGGGACGGACCGGGCGCTGGGAGCGGTTCTCGGCGGCGGGAAGGTGCTGGCGGTGGCCTGGGTGGCGCTGTCCGCCCTGGCCTTCGTCGAGGCGAACGTGCAGGTGGCCGGCAAGGGGCTCGGGCTGTCGCCGGAGGACTCGACGGCCTTCGCCATCGCCCGGAAGTGGAACCTGTTCTCGGCCCCGTTCTTCTCGAAGGCGGCGGACCTCGCCGCGGCGCAGAAGGTGTTCCGCTCTCCCGAGCTCTTCCAGCAGGTCTCGGGCAACCCGGCGGTGACCGCCCTGGAGAAGAACCCCCGGTTTCGCGCCGTGGTGGCCGACCAGGAGGTGAAGGAGGCCCTGGAGCGGGGGGACACGGTGGCGCTGCTCCGGAGCTCCTCGGTCCACCGGCTGCTCCAGGACCCGGAGGCCCTGGTCCAGCTGGCCCGGCTGCGGCAGGCGGTGGACGAGGTGACGGAACAGCAGGCTGCGAAACCGGTTGCTCCCCGCCCAGCACGGGTTAAGTGAGCGCGCCATGGCGATGCTCGACGTCGGTGACAAGGCCCCTGCGTTCAGCCTCGAGGACCAGTCCGGGAAGACGGTGAAGCTCTCCGACTTCAAGGGCAAGACGGTGGTCCTCTACTTCTACCCGAAGGACGACACGCCCGGCTGCACGCGGGAGGCGTGCGCCTTCCGCGACGAGCACTCGGCGCTCCGGAAGGCAGGCGCGGTGGTTCTCGGGGTGAGCCCGGATTCCGGGGCCAGCCACGCGAAGTTCGCCGGCAAGTACGACCTGCCCTTCCCGCTGCTCGCCGACACCGGCCACGCCGTGTCGGAGAAGTACGGCGCCTGGGGTGAGAAGTCGCTCTACGGGCGGAAGTTCATCGGCATCATCCGCTCCACGTTCCTGATCGACGGTTCCGGCAAGGTCGCCCGCGTGTGGCCAAAGGTGAAGGTCGACGGGCACGTGGACCAGGTGCTCGAGGCAATCCGGGAGATGTGAGCCCGGCCGTCCGGGGACGCTGTTGACGGCCCCCTGTGTTCTTCTATTGTGCCGGGCTCCCCGGGTGACCGGGAGCTCCCCGGAGGTCCTGACCTCACGATGCCCACCTCACCCCCGCAACCCTGGTCGCTGGCCGATGCCTTCGAGACGTACGGTGTCCGCAGCTGGGGCGCGGGGTACTTCGGCATCAACGACAAGGGAAACGTCACCGTCCACGCCGACGGAAACGGCCACTCGATGGACCTCAAGGAGCTGGTGGAGGAGGTCCGCCGCCGCGGCATCCCCCTGCCGCTCCTCATCCGCTTCACCGACGTGCTCCGCAGCCGGGTCGTGCATCTGAACGAGTCGTTCCGGCGGGCCATCGCCGAGCACAGCTACCGGGGAACGTACAAGGGCGTCTACCCCATCAAGGTGAACCAGCACCGCTACGTCGCCGAAACCATCGTCGACGCGGGCCGCCCCTACGACTACGGGCTGGAGGCGGGGAGCAAGCCGGAGCTGCTCGCGGTAATGGCGCTGCTCGACAGTCCCGAGGCGCTGATCATCTGCAACGGATACAAGGACGAGGAGTACATCGAGACCGCGCTCTACGCCTCGCGGCTCGGCCGGAACGTGGTGCTGGTCGTGGAGAAGCCAAGCGAGATTCCTCTCATCGCCGAGGTGGCGCGGAAGGTGGGCATCCGCCCGCGCATCGGCATCCGGGTCAAGCTCAGCACGCGTGGCGCCGGCAAGTGGGAAGCCTCCGGCGGAGACCGGAGCAAGTTCGGATTGTCGTCGAGCGAGCTCGTGGACTCGATGGAGTTCATGCGGAAGGTCGGGCTGCTGGACTGCTTCGAGCTGCTGCACTTTCACCTCGGCAGCCAGGTCTCGAACATCCGCAACTTCAAGAACGCGCTGCGTGAGGCGAGCCGCTTCTACGTGGAGGTGGCGCAGGCGGGCGCGCCGCTGAAGTACCTCGACGTCGGAGGGGGGCTGGGCGTCGACTACGACGGCAGCCAGACGAACTTCACCTCGTCGATGAACTACACCACGCAGGAGTACGCGAACGACGTGGTGTTCAGCGTGCTCGAGGCCTGCAACGAGGCGAAGGTCGAGCACCCCACCCTAGTCTCCGAGTCGGGCCGGGCGGTGGTCGCCCACCACGCGGTGCTCGTGACCGAGGTGCTGGGGGTGAGCGAGTTCGACGCGCAGGGCGTGCCGGAGTCGCTGTCCGAGGACGCCTCGCCGGTGGTGCGGAAGCTGTGGGCGACCTACCGCGAGCTGACGCGGAAGAACGTGCTCGAGGCCTACCACGACGCCACCGAGTACAAGGAGGAGTGCCTCACCCTCTTCTCGCTGGGGCACCTCACGCTGGCGGACCGGGTGTCCGCGGAGAACCTGTTCTGGGCGGTGTGCCAGAAGGTCCTCCGCACCGCCCGCGAGCTCGACGAGATGCCGGAGGAGCTCGAGACCCTCGAGCGGCAGCTGGCGGACACCTACTTCTGCAACTTCAGCGTGTTCCAGTCGCTGCCGGACAGCTGGGCCATCGACCAGCTCTTCCCCATCATGCCGGTGCACCGGCTCAACGAGCGCCCCAGCCGCCGGGCGGTGCTGGCGGACATCACCTGTGACTCGGACGGGAAGATCGAGCACTTCATCGACCGGCGCGACGTGAAGGACGTGCTGGAGCTGCATCCGATCAACCAGGACGACTACTTCATCGGCATCTTCCTGGTGGGCGCCTACCAGGAGATCCTCGGGGACCTGCACAACCTCTTCGGGGACACCAACGCCGTGCAGGTCTCGCTCGGGCCGAGCGGCGGCTACCTCATCGACCACGTCGTGTCCGGAGACACGGTCACCGAGGTGCTGAACTACGTCAGCTACAGCAAGGACGACCTCGTGGCCCGGGTCCGCCGCTTCGCCGAGGAAGCGCTGCGCAAGGGCACGATGACCCTGGACCAGTCCCGGCAGCTGCTCCGCGCGTACGAGGACGGCCTCTCCGGCTACACCTACCTGGAGCGCGAGGTGGACGCGCCGGCAGCGGCCATGTCCGGGCAGCAGCTGCGGCTGGTGGAGAAGGTTGAGCCGGGCCGCTCGTCCACCGGGACGTGATCGGCGCGACCGGCGGCGCCCGGGCACGCTGTCGCAGGTTCTGGCGGGCGTTCCCGCCGGGGGCGGGATCGCTCGCGCCGGAGGCCCGGGGTAGATTCCCCCTGCGAGGGGTCGTGGGCAGATGGACGACGGGGTGGAGCTGACGGAGCTGCTGGGGCGGGCACAGGCGGGGGACGCCGCAGCTGCCGATTCCGTGTTCCGGGCGACCTACGAGGAACTCCGGTACATCGCCCACGTGCGGCTCGGCTCGGGCCGCCGGAACACGCTGCTCGACACCACCGCGCTGGTTCACGAGTGGTTCCTGCGCTTCGCGAAGACCCACGGGATCCGGATCGAGGACCGGCGTCACTTCATGCGTTACGCGGCCCGCGCGATGCGCACCATCATCGTGGACTTCGCCCGCGAACGGGCGGCTGCGCGCAGGGGCGGAGGCGAGCCGAGCCTTCCGCTCCTCGGGACCGAGGCGATGCCGGCGCAGGGTCCGGAGGAGATCCTCACCGTGCACCGCGCCCTCGAGGGGCTCGCCGCCCGCGATGCGCGGATGGCCGAGGTCGTGGAGCTCCGGTACTTCGGCGGCCTCTCCGAGACCGAGACGGGAGAGGCCCTCGGCGTGACGGACCGCACCGTGCGGCGAGACTGGGAGAAGGCTCGCCTCTGGCTGGCCGCCGCGCTGAAGTCCTAGAGTTCCAGCCCCCGGGGGAAGCGTGGACCCGAACGAGCTCAGCCAGGAGACGTGGTCGCGGGTCGACCGGCTGCTCGACCAGGCCCTGGACGTGCCCGAGCCCGAGCGCGAGGCCTGGCTGGCGAGCCTCGCCCCGGAGCACGGGTCCGACGTCGCGGTGGTGCGAAAGCTCCTCTCGCCCGCGAGCCCTTCCGCCCTGGAGGCGCTGCCACGGTTCCCGACGCCGGTGTCGGTCAGGGCGGCCTGGTCCTCGCCGCGGAGCATCGGCCCCTACCGGCTGATCCGCCGCCTGGGAGAGGGCGGGATGGGAACCGTCTGGCTCGCCGAGCGGTCCGACGTGATGACGCGCCGGGCGGTGGCCCTCAAGCTGCCGCGCGTGTCCTGGCTGGCGGCGCCGCTGCGGCAGCGGCTGGAGCGCGAGCGGGAGATCCTCGCCACCCTCGCGCATCCCAACATCGCCCGGCTGCTGGACGCGGGCATCGCCCCCGGTGGCGAGCCGTACCTCGCGCTCGAGTACGTCGAGGGGCGTCCCATCGACGTGCATGCGCGGGAGGCCGGGCTGGGGATCCGGGCGCGGCTGGAGCTGTTCCTCCAGGTGCTGGCCGCGGTGGCGCACGCGCACGGGCGGCTGGTGGTGCACCGCGACCTCAAGCCCTCCAACGTGCTGGTGACGGCCGAGGGCCAGGTCCGGCTGCTGGACTTCGGCATCGCCAAGCTGCTCGAGGAGAGCGACCGGAGCGAGCTGACCGACCTGTCCGGGCCGGCGTTCACGCCCGACCATGCCTCGCCGGAGCAGCTGGCCGGAGAGCAGATCGGCGTCGCGACCGACATCTACTCGCTGGGCGTCCTGCTCTACGAGCTCCTCGCGGACGTTCCGCCGTATCGCCTCCGGCGCAGCCCCGAGCGGCCGTACCTCGAGCAGCTCCGCGCGGTCACGGTTCCGTCCCCCAGCGAGGTGGCCCCGCCGTCCGTCCGGAAGGTCCTCGCCGGCGACCTGGACACCGTGGTGCTCAAGGCGATGCGGCTCTCGCCGGAGGAGCGGTACCCCACCGCCGCCTCGTTCGCCGACGACCTCACCCGCTACCTCACCGGGCATCCGGTCCAGGCGCGGCCCGACAGCGTGGGGTACCGGGTCCGCAAGTTCATCCTCCGCCACCGCGCCGCGACCGGAGCGGCGATGGCCATCCTCGCCGCGGTGGCGGCCGGAACCTCGGCGGCGGTGTGGCAGGCGCGCCGCGCATCCGCCGAGCAGCGCCGGGCCGAGGAGGTGAAGGACTACCTCGCCGGCATCTTCCGCGAGGCGAGCCCGTACGCGGCCGGAGGACACTCGCTCTCGGCGGTGGAGCTCCTGAAGCGCGCGCACGCCGATCTGGAGCGGATCGGGGAGAAGCGGCCCGAGTTCCGCGTGGAGCTGCTGAACCTCCTGGGCTCGACGCTGCTCGACGTGGGCGACCCCGACTCGGCCGAGCAGGTGGCAGCCCAGGCCCGGAGGGAGGCGGAGGTCCTGCCGCAGCAGCATCCGCAGCGGCTGCGAGCCCGGATCCTGACGACCGACCTTCTCCTGGTTCGCGGGCGAGGCGCGGAGCTGCATGCCGAGCTGGATCGCCTCCTGCCCGAGCTGCAGGCCGCCCGGACCACGCGACCGGCGGATCTCGTCCGGGCGCTGGAGAACCGGGCGAAGCTGGCCATCGAGGAGATCCGGCGCGAGGACGCCATCCGCGACGCTCGCAGCGCCTTCGAGCTGGCGCGGAAGGCGCTCGGCGAGCGCGACCCTCGGACCGTGGCCAGCGCCGTGCTCGTCGCCGAGGCACACCAGTACGGCGACCGGGACGTCAAGCAGTCGCTGATGGAGGCGGAACGGGGCCTTCAGTTCGCGCTCGATGCCTACGGCGGGCAGATCACCCATCCACACGTCATCTACGCGCGCGACGTCTACGCGCGGGCGCTGTGCCATGCGGGACAGACCGACCGGTCCTACGCGGAGATGACTCGCGCGCTGGAAGATGCGAGGCAGGTCCTCGGGCCGACCAGTCCCCTGGTCGGACAGATCTCCGTCAACCGCGTGACCTGTGGCCGGCGCCTGGGCTACCTGCGGGAGTCCCTGGAGGACAACACCCGGGGCATCGAGGTCCGCGCGGCGTCGATGGAACGAGACTCGCGGGGCTGGGGGAACACCCACCTCTCGCGGGGGATGACGCTCCTGGCGCTCCGCCGTCCGCAGGCGGCGCTGGCCGACCTCACCCCGGCAGTGGAGTCGCTGGAGCGCTCCGTCGGGCGCACCCACCGCCTCGCCCTCACCGCGCGGCTGATGCGCATGGTGGCGCTCGCCCATGTCGGCCGGACCGAGGAGGCGCTCGCCGAGGTGACTGCGCTGGGAGCGATGCCCGAGGCGCAGCACCCCGGCCTCGCCTACGACACCCTGGCCGGGACGGTGTACCGGCTTGCCGGACGTCCGCTGGAGGCATTCGAGGCACAGCAGCGGGCGCTCCATCGCATCCCGGACGATCCGGTCGAGCGGTGGCACCTGATGCAAATCCTGATCGAGCGCGGTCTCACGGAGCTCGAGCTCGAGCTGCCCGAGCAGGCGCAGGCCTCGATGGAGGAGGCGCTGGCGCTCTCGGAGACCGAGCTCCGCCGGGATACACCGATGCGGGCCGACGCGTGGCTGGGGCTGGGACGCGCGCTGCTCGCGCGACAACGGCTGGACGAGGCGGCGCAGTCGCTCGGACGGGCGGACGCCTTCTGGCGCGCCTTCGATCCGGAGAACCCGATGGGTGCCGAGGCCGCCGAATGGCTGGCCCAGGTCGATCGGAAGCTCGGCCGTCGGGGCGAGGCCGCGGAGGCCCTCGCCCGGGCGGCGAGACTCCGCGCCGCCGCCGTGGAGGCTGTCTCGCCGATGAAGTGAGACCGGCTGATCCCGTCGGACCGGGCGGTTTCCTTGCCTGAATTCGTGCGCTTGGGTCGGCGATGTCCGGCTCGCGCGCTGCTTTCCGTCCTGCCGTGCGATGACCACGCCCAGGAACCCCCCCGTCTCCGGGACGATCGTCGCCATGACGATCGCCTTGCTCGCTGGCTGCAGCTCCGACCCCGGGGAGATCCCCGACGCAGGTGACATTCCCGACGGCGGAACGTTCGTCCGGCACGAGTGGGTGATCGACCAGGTCGTCGTGAGCGGCAAGAAGGAGCCACTCAGCGATGGGGGCGTCACTGACCAGCCGCTGCACGTTCACTTCGGACGCGGGTCCGCCGCCTTCTCTCCCCCCGGCGAGTCCGAGGAGGCCTTCGGCGAGGTCCATGCGACCGCGGACGGAAAGACCTACTGGACCGATGCGGTCGCTCCCGAAGCCGAGCTGGGCAATCCGGAATCACCCATGGAGGTGCGATCGAGACTGATCGAGACCCACGCCTTTCTCAAGGTCGACGCGGGCGCGAGCTTGAAGATGACCATCACCGCCGTCACGCTCGAGTCCATCGACGAGAACATCCACGAGCCGAACGCCGAGGAGTGCGGATCGACGACTGCGCGCAACTGTACGTGGGTCACCCATGCGGAGATCACCGGAAACGTCTATGCCGGCACCGCCAACGAGAAGCTGGACGAGTTCGACTTCAACGCATTCCTCCGAGGCTTCAGGGAGAACTGGGAGTCGGGGGCGCAGACGACCAGAGACTTCACGGATCCCCAGGGCCATCCGAGCTTCGACTGGTTTGCCAATGTCCTGGGCGACCAGGAATTCGAGTTCGACGACGACGTGACGGGCACCGGGGGGGAAATCTTCGCTCGCGTCCGGCTGGCCAGGCCCGCAAGAATCGAGATTCCGCTCGACAAGGTGCCGGTCGGCGAGATCGTCTTCCTCAAGGTCGACGTGACTTCCTCGGCCCTGAACCGGCGCGATGGAGAAGTCTTCGTCAGCGCTCACTTTCGGGATCCGCTCGAGCTCCAGGGCACCTCGCTCGACTTCACCGGGCTCGAACCCATCCCGGTTCCCGACGACTTTCCACGCTTCCCGCGGCTCACGCCCGAGGAGGCTCCGCCGTGCTCGACGGCGTCCGACCCGGAGGCAGGGACGCTACAGTTCGGACAGGCCGAACTCTCAGCACCCGAGGGGCTCCAGGGCTTCGCGCTGATCCCCGTCACCCGCGTCGGCGGCTCCAAAGGCGTCGTGTCGGCGAAGCTCTCGTCGTCGGATGGAACGGCCATCGCCGGAACCGACTACGTGGGGGTGGACACCGTCATCCGCTTCGGCGACGGCGTGAGCGGCACCCAGTTCCTCAAGATCCCGGTGCTCGACAACCTGATCGTCGACGGCGACCGCACCGTGTCCCTCCGGCTGTCCTCCCCGAAGGGGTGCGCCGTCCTCGGAGATCCGGCCGAGGCGTCACTGACCATCTTCGACAACGATCAGCCGGTGGCGCCGCCGCCCACGTTCACCGTCGGCGGGACGGTGAGCGGACTGCTCGGCAGCGGACTCGTGCTTCGTGATGTGCTCCAGCAAGAGACGGTGGCAGTGACAGGCAACGGACCGTTCGCCTTCCCGACTCCGCGGCTCGATCGGACGGAGTACGACGTCCGCGTCGACGTCCAGCCGAGCAACCCTCTCCAGGCATGCTCGGTCCTGAACGGCACCGGCACCCTGAGCGGTGGGAACGCGGGGAACATCGCCGTGACCTGCATCACCCTGCCGCCCTCGGGAGGCCTGGACCCCTCGTTCGGCGATCACGGGCGCGCGGTCACGACCGTCCCCTACAGCCCGAATCTTCTCCGTGGTCGCATCGGGATGGCGCTCCAGAGCGACGGAAAGATCCTGATGGTCGGAGGGTTGAAGCTGGTGCGCCTGAACACCGACGGGACGCCGGACGGAACCTTCGGCACCCAGGGCGTGGTCGACGTCGTCTTCGAGAACGGCACCTTCGACACCGCCATGGACGTCGTGGTGCAGTCCGACGGAAAGATCGTCGTGGCCGGCACCACCAGCACCACGGCCATCGGCTCGGACAACTTCGCCCTCACGCGCTTCGATTCACGCGGCGCGCTGGACACCACCTTCGGCACCGGCGGGCACGTCACCACCGACTTCTTCGGGAGCACCGACCAGGCGCGACGCATGGTCCTCCAGTCAGACGACAAGATCATCGTCGTCGGCTCCGCCTTTCACCCGGTCTCCCCCGTCTCCGGGTCCACGCTCTTCGCGATCGTCCGCTACGACGCGGACGGGACTCCGGATCCGACGTTCGCCGTGGATGGGAAGACCACCGACTCGCCCGGGCAGGTCCTGAGCTTCGCGGGCGGAGTGACGATCCAGAGCGACGGGAACATCGTGGTGGCGGGGAGCACCGCGCCGAACGGCGGTGAAGACGGGGACACCGGCGTCGTGCGCTACCTGGGCGACGGCCACGTCAAGCTCCCCGGAACTCGGGACGAGACCTTCGGACCGATGAGCGATGGGACGCTGGAGGCGCCCGTCGACCAGTCCGTCGACGTGGTCACCCTGAGCGACGGAACCATCCTGACGGCCGTCCAGGTCAATGCAGGCCTGACCGGCACGGGGAACCTCGGCTTCGGGCTCGCGCACATCCCCGCGACAGGCCTGCCGCCACCGCGCCTGCCCCAGCCGGTCATCACCTTCACCAGCGAAGGCGACTTTCCGAAGGCGATGCTCAAGCAGTCGAATGGGCAGATCGTGGTGGTGGGGCAGTCCGGAGGGTTCTCGACGAATCCGGACATGGCCATCGCCCGCTTCGACGAGACCGGGTTCAGGCCGGACACGAGCTTCGGCACGGACGGGAAGCAGACCATCGACTTCTTCGGGCACATCGACAGCGCCGAGGCCGTCGTTCAGCAGACCGACCACAAGCTGGTGGTGGGTGGATTCGCCCGCAGCGGCGCGGGGAACGTCTTTGTGGCGATCCGGCTGGCGCCGTAGCGCGCGTCAGTAGTGGAAGCGGGTTTCCACCTTCACGTCGGGGTGGAGCGTCCGCATCACCGGACAGGTGTGCGCGACCTCCTCCATCCGCGCGCGCCTGTCCTTCGGGAGTTCCGACGGCATCCACAGGTCGACGACCAGCGTGCCGATGCGTCGGGGCGCGGGGTGCATGTGCTTCTCCACCCGGCCGCGCGTCTTGCCCCACGGCGTGTTCTCCCGCTTCGCGATGATCGCCATGGTGGTGAGCATGCAGTCGAGGAGACCCGTCGCGACGAGGTCCGTCGGCGAGAAACCGGAGGCCTCGCCGCCATTGTCCTTCGGGGCGTCGGTGATGCTCGTCGTGCCGCTCGGCCCGTGCGTGACCCGGAAGTGCAACCCGCCCACCGACTCGGCGGTGATCTCGACGAAGTGCGGCTGATCGGCCATCGGCAACCTCCGGAGAGCGACGACCGAGGGTAACCCCGGGACGTGCGGCGTACAGGCGGATCGTTTCAATCGCAACGCGACTGCTCGCGTCAGGACACGCCGCTCCTCGCCGAGCCCCCGAGCCGTGGTGCGACCGATTCGTGTCCGGGTTCCCCGGGAACTTCCGTCCTGCTCTCCGTGGAACGACGAAGCCCCCGACCCGGCGTACGTGTCCTCGCGGAAGTCTGCGCCGTTCTGCTGCTTCCGGCTGTGTGGGCGTGTGCGCGATCCGAGGCAGCGGGGTTCGACCGCCGCCGCATCGGGGAGAGCGCGCCGGCATCGTTCGAGGCGCGCTTCCTCGTCCGCCGGGATGGGACGGCGCTGGACCGGCGAACCGGCCTGACCTGGCAGCGCTGCCCCCTGGGCACGGCACTCGAGGACGAGCGGTGCATCCCGGTTCCGGGCGATCCGCAGACCCTGACCTGGACCCAGGCGCTCGCGGCGGCCCGCACGCTCGATGAAGGTCCAGGCTTCGCCGGGCATCGCGACTGGCGCCTCCCCGCTCAGAACGAGCTCCTCTCCATCGTCGAGGTTCGGTGGAGGGAGCCGCGGGTCGTCGATCGCGTGTTCCCGGTGACGCCCCCCGAGCCCTTCCTGGCCGGCACCGTCTACTCCGCGGTCGAGACGCTCTCCTGGGAGGCGCACTCCCGCCGCGGAGCAAGCCCGGTCATGCGCGTGAGGCTGGTTCGTTGAACGAGAGGTGGCGTCATGGATGAAGCGATGTCTCGTCGGTTGCTGGTCGGGCTCTTCGCGATGGCGGTCGCGTGTGGAGGCGGGAGCCAGCCCGCGCCGCAGGACCCGGGCTCCGGATCCGGCATCGGTCCATCGGGAGGCATGGCCAGCGAGGCCTCCGGCGCGCAGGTGGTCATCCCGTCCGGCGCGCTCTCGACGGCGACGCCCATCGCCGTCGCCAGGACGGGCGCCGGAGCACCGGCGCTACCCGCGGGCGTGACGGCGTTCGGCCCGATGTTCGCGTTCACCCCCCACGGGACCAGTTTCGCGGTACCGGCGACGATCACCGTCCCCTTCGACCCGGGCTCGGTCCCGACGGGCAGGACACCGAGGCTCTTCAAGACCAACGCGGCCCAGAGCGGATGGCAGGAGGTCTCCGGGGCCACGATTCAGGGCAGCACGATGTCCGGACAGGTCTCGGGGTTCTCGTTCGCCGTCGTGGCCGACGGGACCGATGACCCCGACCAGCCGGTCATCACCTCGATGGATCCCGACCACGGCAGGGCCGGGGAGATCGTCACACTGACGGGAAGAAACTTCTTCATCCCGGAGGACCTGTCGACCCTGGAGGTGGACCTGAACGGACAGCACTGCAGGGTCCAGTCGGCGACCACCACGGAGCTCAGGGTGGAGGTGCCCGACCGGGCCGGGAGCGGAAACTTCCAGGTGTTCGGGCCGAACGCTCAGCTGGCAGAGAGCGCGATGTTCACCTACGACCTGACCGGCGTCTCCGTCAGCACGCTCGCCGGCGGTGGGGGCGGCTACGTGGACAATCCGGATGGGACGGTCGCCCGGTTCATGTCCGTCGGCGGGGTCGCCGTCGACGGCGCGTCCGGCACGATCTTCGTCGCCGACACGGGGAATCACGTCATCCGCGTGGTGAGCCCCGCGGGCTCCGTGGGGACGCTGGCGGGTGGTAGCGCGGGGCACAAGGATGGCGTCGGCAACGGCGCCGAGTTCATGAGCCCGACGGGGCTCTCGTTCGACTTCGACGGAAGCCTCTACGTGGCCGATCCGGGGAGCCCGGGTGGCGGCGGCAGCTACATCCGTCAGATCGCTCCGTCGGGTCTCGTCACCACGGTCGTGAGCTCGGACGACCAGTCGAGCATCTTCTTCGACGTGGCCGCCGACCGGGGTGACCTGTTCGCCACCGACATCGCGCAAAGCGCGGTCTGGGAGATCGTGCCGTCGGCTGGATCGGCCGTGAGAATTGCGGGCAACGGGAGCGCGGGCGATGCCGACGGGAAGGGAACGGATGCTCGATTCTTCTTTCCCGAGGGCGTCGCGATCTGCCCACCGGTGGCACGCAGACTCTTCTTCGAGGTGTTCGTCGCCGACTCGGACAACATGAAGATCAAGACGGTGTCGGGGGACGGAACGACGACGACCGTCACCGGCGGCGGATCGGGAGACACCTTCCGGGACGGCTCGCTCGCCGACGCGCGCTTCCAGTTCCCCGACGGAATCGCCTGCGACCGGTTCGGGAAGCTCTTTGTCGTCGACTTCGGCAATCGGCGGATCCGGATGATCACCCCCTCCGGCGTGGTCACGACGCTCGCCGGCAGCTTGCCCACCAGCGTCACCGACGGCGATCAGACGACCGCGAGGTTCGGGGCGCCCACCAGCATCGCGGTGGATGGAAACGGCGTCCTTTACATCGGCGACGGCAGTCGGCTTCGCACCTTGTCCTGGCTGTGAGCGAGCGCAGAGCTCAGCGCACCACCATCTCGTGCTCGCCCTTCGTTGGCGCCTCGGTCTTCGGATCCCAGTCGATGGTCGCCAGGAGCTTCTTCCTCCGCTTGGCGACGTCGCGATCCAGGAAGGCGATGGCATCGCTCATCCGGTCCATGAGCCGCATCGGCGCTCGCCTCGCCCCGGCGGAGAAGAGCGCGTGGGTGAGCCAGGGGAACACGGCGGTCACGTCGGTGTGCACGTAGACCGACCCTGACTCGACCGCCTCCACCGAGACCTTTCCCCAGGTGTGCCCTTCCCCGGCCGGGCAGCTGGAGAGCGCGCCGTTGTCCACGGGGTCGACGCAGAACTGGAGGTCGATGTCGAAGCCGGTCGTCGGGACCGAGAGGATCTGATCCAGCAGCGGCTCGCCCTGGAGCGTGTAGTTCTTCGGCACGCCGCCGCCGAGGATCCAGATCGCGAGCTTCTTGCTCCCGTGATGCCGGCAGAAGTGCTGCACCGCGGCCATCGAGTACACGTCGTCGTTGATGTCGAGCTCGAACCTGAACTCGTCCCCGAGCAGGCGCTTCAGCTTCACCACGTTCAGGAAGATGCTTCCGTCCTGCACCGCGCCGACCCAGATGGGAACGGCGTGCTTGTAGGCCGTGGCGAGGAGCGACGGCTTCTTCACGCCCAGCGAGCGCTCGATGCCGTGGACGGCCTTGCCGAGGAGGTAGTGGAACTCCGGCGTGGTCATCTTCCGCTGGAACTCGGGACGGCGGATGACGGCGCTGAAGAGCCGGTCGGTGTCGAGGAGCGCCTCCTCCCAGAAGCCCAGGTCGTAGATCCGGATGATCCGCGCCAGGCGCATCTGGAGGTCACCGGCGTTCGGGTTCACCTCGCGAATGGCGTGCCCGATGATCCGGTGCGCGTCGTGGTACAGGTTCGCGCCGGTGGTCGTGAGCGCGCTGACGATGCCGCGCTCGATGAGCGGGATGAGGCAACTCTGGTGCAGCCCCGCCGGGGTCATCGCGCCGGAGAGGGTGAGGAAGATGCTGCAGTCCTCGGCCACGCTCCGCTGCATCAGCTCGAAGGCGGTCCGCTCCTGGCGGCCCACGTAGGCGCCGAAGGCGTGAGCAAGAAGGTCCTCCGGCGTCTCCCGGCCCGTGATCGGGCGGGGATCGACGCTGCGGGACCGGGCGTAGGCGGCGCGCAGGCCGCGGCGCTGAGAGGGCTTGGGCATGGCGGGGGCGAGTATCACGAATGCCTTTGCTCGGGGTCGACGGATGCGGAAGCATCGGATCCTTCGAGGGAGGGTGGGAATGCGGGTCGGCGGAGGCTGGCTGGTGGCGGCGTCACT
>CAZDSB010000124.1:0-8547 GCA_964507515.1 uncultured Myxococcaceae bacterium | reverse complement strand
CGCCCTCGAGCCGGACGACATCGCCCTCGTCGACATCGGCGGCGTGGTGGTGGACCTCTGCTTCCAGCCCGTTCCGCCCAAGGTCCTGGTCCCGCTCACCGAGCGGCTGGACTGGACCGCGCTCAACATCTTCCTCCTGGTGTTCTTCTTCGCCGGGCTCCTGGTGGTGGCCGCCGTCACCCGGGCCGCCTCGGGGGACGAGTTCACCGACGAGCTCTCGGGCAACAACGCCGTCCTGACCAAGCTCCTGGTCAAGCCGCCCGATCCGCAGAAGAACCCGTTCCTCGAGCAGCTGGCGAAGAGCAAGGAGAAGGGCGAGGCGCCTGCGGCCTTCCAGGGCACCGAGGGTCAGATGGGGAAGCGGAACGCCCCCAACCGCGACGCCAAGGCCTCACCCAAGGCCATCGACCCGAACAGCAAGGATCAGGCACGGCTCATCGCGCAGCGGATCTTCGGCGGCAAGGGCAACGCGGGCATCGCCACCCTCTTCGGTCGCGCCGGCCTGGGCGGCAGCCTCCAGGCCGCGATGGGTCACATGACCGGCTCGACCGTCGGTGACGCAGGCGGCGTGCTCGGCATGGGTCTCAAGGGCAGCGGCGGCGGCGGTGGAGGCACCGGGAACACCATCGGCATCGGCGCGGTCGGTACCCGGGGAGCTGCGGGCGGCGAGGGCAAGTACGGCAGCGGCATCGGGATGGGGAAGAAGTCCAGCGCGGACATCGCCATCACCAACTCCGATCCCGAGGTCAACGGCGCTTACGACCCCGAGCTCATCCGGCGCGTCGTCCGCAGCCACCACGACCAGCTCAAGTACTGCTACGACAACGCCCTCACCCGGAACCCGAAGCTGACCGGCAAGGTCTCCGTCCGGTGGATCATCACCGAGGGCGGCACGGTGGGAACCTCCAACGTGGTGAACTCCACGACCAACACGCCCGAGCTGGACAAGTGCATCGCCGGCCGCGTCCTGACCTGGGTGTTCCCCAAGCCCAAGGGCGGTGGCGTGGCCGTGGTGACCTACCCGTTCGTGTTCAAGCAAGCAGGGGAATGACGCCCACATGAACCGCTCCCTTCTGGGGATGGCGCTGGTCCTCACCTCGCTGTGGGCCAGCCCGCTCCGGGCACAGGCCTCGGCACCGATCCTCTCCTCGACCGAGCCGCCAGTGGACGAGGTCGAGCGCGGGGTGTTCTTCGGCCTCGACATCGGCCCGGCGTTCGTCACCGCCGCCCCCGCACCGACCGGGCAGAACAAGCCCTTCAGCGCCGGGGCGACCCTCCGCCTCGAGGTGGGGTACGACATTGGCCGCTTCGTGTCGCTGAGCATCTTCTTCGCCGGAAATACCTACTCGGCGAACGCCGACTACGTCGGGAACTCGGGCGGGACCGCCTCCGGTGACTTCTCGAGCATCTCCTCCGGACTGGCGGTGCGCTGGAACTTCCTTGGATTCGCGGACAGTCAGGGTGTCCAGCGGACCTGGCTGTACCTCAAGGGCGGAGGCGGCTTCGCGCTCCTCAAGCCCAACGCCCTGTTCGCAACGGACCCGGTGGACAGCTACGGGAGCATTCTTGTGTTCGGCGGACCCGGGTTGCAGTACTACACGCGCCTTCGACACTTTTCGGTGGGCGTGGAAGTCGTGGGTTCGTACCTGTTGAAGCCGAAGACGTTCGGCTTCGCCATCACGCCGAACCTGCGCTACGCCTTCTAGCGAGGGTAGCCGTGGCAGTGGACAGTGGACAGGGACCTGGGCGCCCGGGGCAGGGGCGTCGCGGCGAGGGGCCGGCGGGACGGGGCGGCGGCCGAGGTGACCGGGGCGGACCCGGTGGCCGAGGCGGCGGCCGGGACCGTGGCGATCGCCGTCGCGAGGGCGGCGGGATGGGCGCCGCCGGAGGCCGCATCGTCCCCGAGCTCTCGACGCTCGAGAAGGCGCTCGCCAAGGGTGACTTCGCGTCCGAGCTGCAGCCCCTGGACTCGGTGGTGAAGGCGCTTCGTCAGGCGCGCGCCCGTTCGCTCCAGGAGCTGGACATGGACACGCGGGGGCGGCTCATCACGACCCTGTCCCGCGTCGCGCGCCAGACGAAGCCGGCTCCGGATCCGGAGCAGCCGGCGGCGCCGGAGGTCGGCGCCGGGCCGGCCACGGTCCCCGGCGGTGCCGAGCAGGCTGCATCGCTCACCGTTCCTCCGCCTCAGGATTCCGACTCTCCGGGCATCAGCGAGGGCTCTCCGCCGGCCGACGCCGAGCAGGCCGAGGCCGCGACGGTGGAGTCCGCCGCGGAGCCTTTGCCCGTCGAGCCCGGGACCGGTGTCGAGGCGGGCCCCACGAATGCCGCTCCGGCCGAGGTGGCACAGGGCGTCAGCGAGGGCACGCCCGCGCCGACCGGCGCAGCACCGATGACGGCCGCGCGCGCATACGGCGAGGTGCTCTTCCGCGTCGGGCTGGCGTGGGCCGCGGTCGGAGAGAAGGAGCGGGCCGACACCGCGTTTGCCGCCGCGGGACGCCGTCCCGGCCCCGACGAGCTGCGCGCTCCCGCCGGAGCCGAGCCCGGCACCGGTGAGCGCGGTGGCAGCCCGCGCCGCGGAGGGCGCGAGCGCCCCGAGCGCCCCGAGCGCCGGGAGCGCCCACCCCGTCCGGAGCGAGGCGCCCGAGGCGAGCGTGGTCCCGCCGCGCCCCGCGGTGGACCCGTCGAGGTTCCTCCCGAGCTCGCCGGTGACTGGAAGGGCCAGGCCGATTTCCTGGAGTCGCGTGGGCGGACGCGCGACGCGGCCCGCCTGCACGACCGGCACGGCTCCTTCGGGGATGCCGCGCGGCTCTTCGAGGCCGGAGGCGATCTGCGCTCGGCGCTCCGGGCGGCGCTCGCAGCCAAGGACACCGACGCCGCCCGCCGGCTGGCCACCCAGCTGCCGCCGGGGGAGGCCCAGACGCTGCTCGAGAAGGGCGAGGGGTGGGAGCTCCTCATGGAGCTGCACGTGAAGTCCGGCCGCTTCGAGGAGGTGGCCAAGCTCTACGAGCGTGCACGGCAGTTCGATCAGGCCGGGCTCGCCTGGGAGCGCGCCGGGAAGCTGAGCGCGGCGCGCAAGTCGTACGAGCGCGCCCGCGACACGACCTCGGTGGACCGGGTGCGGACCCTCGAGGTGGACCGGCTGGTGGAGCGGGGTGACCGGCTGGGCGCCGCGCTGCTCCTCGTCCAGGCCCGCCGCCGCGAGCAGGCCGCGAAGCTGCTCGAGTCCCTGCCGCCGCCGAAGGCCTTCCGTTTCCTCCAGCAGCTGGGGCTGAACGCCGAGGCGAAGGCACTGGGCGAGCGCGAGCTGCAGCGGGCGACCGAGGAGAACAAGTCGATGGCCCGCGCGCGGTGGTTCGAGCTGCTCGAGCGCCCCGCCGACGCGGCCGAGGCGTGGGAGGCCGCCGGCCGGAAGGACAAGGCGTTCCCGCTGCTGGAGAAGGCGGGGCAGTTCGGCCGGGGAGCGCGCCTGGCCGAGGAGATCGGCAACCGGAACGAGGCCATCCGGCTCTTCCGCCGCGCCGGAGAGGACGCCGACGCGGATCGCCTCGAGGCCCTCCCGCCGGCTCCGCCGCCGGAGCCCTTGCCCGAGCCGCCGGATCACGACGCAGGTGAGGAGCAGACCGACACGGCCGCGTCGCAGACCGGCAATGCGGATGACGCGAGCACCTCCGAGCACGCGTAGGCGTCACGTCGTTGCCACTCCGGGCTTGTCCCGCAGGACGAGCGCGGGGGTCGGTCGCCGCTGATAGATTCCTGCTCCGGCCTTGCTCCCCTCCATCTCGACCTTCGTCCTCGCGGCGCTCTCGGTGTCGCGCATCCTCCACCTGCAGCGCGCGGCGGCCCTCGCGGCGATCGTGGCGATGATCTGCACCGCGGCCATCGCCTGCGTGCCGCACGTCGCCGCGCACCTGCGGCTGACCCGGAAGGTCTCCGCGAACCGCAGGCGGATGAAGAAGCGCTAGAAACCGCCTGGCGGCATCCACCGCTCGAAGAAGTCCACCAGCCGGCCGTAGAAGTAGATCGCGTCGTCCTCCTTCGCCGCCCACGCGTGCGTCGCGGTCGGAGTGAACGCGAACTCGAACCGCTTGTGGGCCTTCACCAGCTCCTGGGCGAGCATCACCGAGGTCTGGAAGGGAACGACGTCGTCCGCCATGCCGTGGATGATCAGCAGCGGATCCTGGAGGCCCGCCACGTATGCCGCCGCGCGGCCCCGGTCGAACACCTCCGGATGGGTCGCCGGGGTGCGGGTGATCGCCACGTCGTCGCTCCCGTAGTAGCGCGGGTCGGTCGCCGGGGCGCCCGCGACCCCGGCCTGGAACAGACCCGGCTTCTTGAACAGCGAGAAGATGGTGAGCAGCCCGCCGTAGCTGCTTCCGAAGATGCCGATCCGGCCCGGGTCCACGAAGGGGAGTGTCTTCATCCCGGCGACCGCGTCCTGGTAGTCGTCGAGGTCGCTCCGCCCCCACTCGAAGAGGAACTTCTCGCGGAACGCGCGGCCGTAGCCGGTACTCCCCCGCGAGTCCACCTGCGCCAGCACGTAGCCGTGCTCGACCAGCAGCTGCATCAGCGGGCCGAAGCGCGGGTCCCAGTGATTGCGGACCGTGTTGCTGTAGACCGGACCGAAGAGCACCGGGTACCGCCGCTTCGGGTCCATGTCCGCCGGCGTGACGATGCGCACGTGGAGCGGGACCCCGGCGGTGGTGGACGGAAAGGTCCGGTACTGCACCCGGCCCCAGCGGACCCGGGCGAAGTCCGGCGGTGGCGACCGGGTGATTCGCCGGCCGGCCACGTATAGCTCGGTGGGTGCGCCGTCGTCGCTGTGGAGGAGGGCGACCGCCTCGCCGTCGGGCGAGACAAACGCGTGATCCGTGCCGGCGAGGGTGCTCACTCGCGTCGCCGTCCCCCCGCCGGCCGGGATGCGCCATACCTGCCGTTGCTCCGGCGACGGGTCGTTGGAGAGGTAATGGATGACCTTCGCCCCCGGCGGCGCGATGGCGGCGCCGAGCACGTCGTGCGCTCCAGAGGTCAGCGACTGCAGCTCCCGCGAGCCCGGCGTGAGCAGATAGAGCCGGTACCGGTCGTCGAGGTCTCCGGTGAGCAGGATGCGCTTGCCGTCGGGGTGCCAGGCGGAGGTGATGCGATTGTAGATCCGCGAGGGCCGGTGATCGGTCCACACCTCGGTCAGCTTCCCGGTCGCCGGATCCGCCAGCTGCACCGAGCGATCGATGGAGTCGTCCGTCTCCCGATCCACCAGGAGCTGTCCGCGCGGCGAGAAGGCGAGAGCGACGATGTGCCACCGGGTCTGCTCGGGGAGGTCGAGCAGGCGGAGCTTCCGCGCCGTCATGTCGAACAGTGCCACCGTGCGGAGGTCATTGGCCTGACCCGGCGCGCCGCGACGCACGGGATCAAGCGTCGCCTCGGGGCCGAGGTAGTCCGGGATCGGGAAGACGTGGACGTTCCGGCGGTCCGAGTACTGCAATGCGAGGTACCGCCCGTCCGGAGACCAGCTCGGGGCGAGCTCCTCGTCCCAGGCGCTGAGGCCCAGCTCGACGTCTGGACGATCGTAGACGCCTCCTCCGTGACCGATCGCCTTCACCGCGACGGCGGTCGCTCGGACCGGGGCGCCACCGCCGAGCGCGAGCGTCCACAGATCTCCGTCCTGCACCCAGGCCGCCGTCTTCCCATCCGGGGACACCGAGAGAGCGCTTCGGTCACCGGCTGCCGGCGCGAGCACCTCGGCCTTGCCGCCGGCCGCAGGGATGCGCCACACCTCGCCGGCCTCGAGGTAGAGCAGCCGCTGTCCCGGGAGCCACGCCACCTCGGACACTCCGCCCGGGCCGCGCGGCTCCGTCACCCGGCGCAGCCCGCTGCCGTCGCGTCCGACCACCCAGACCTGCCGCTCGGGCAGGCCACCGTCGTTCCAGAGGAAGGCCAGGAGCTTCCCGTCCGGCGACCAGGTCGGCCCCGCAGGCGCCGTCCCGGACAGCGCTGGCCTCCGGCTCACGATGCGCTCGATGGTGAGGGGAAGCGGCGCGTCGGCGCCGTGCGCGGCCGTGGTGACGAGGAGCAGCAGGAGGGTGGTAGGTGTCCTTGCGCTGGGCATCGGCCGGATGCTCAGGTCCCGCCTCGACCTTGGCAAGCGCGAGATTGGTGCGGAGCATCGGTCTGGTCGGCCTTACCGCGACCGGGATCGCCTCGATGGTGGGCGCCGGCATCTACGTGGTGCCGTTCATGATCCAGCGCCACGTCCCCGGCATCGGATCCGGGGTCCTCCTCGCGTACCTGCTGGCCGCGGTGCCTGCGGTCCTCGCCGGCCTCGCCTACGCCATCCTCGCCTCGGCGATGCCGCGCGCGGGAGGGAGCTACGTCTACGCGAGCCGGGGACTGAGCCCGTACCTCGGCTTCGTCGCCAGCTTCTCGCAGTGGTTCTCGCTGTGCATCGCCATCGGCGTGGTGAGTTTCCTATTGACGCCGTTCGTCCGTGACGTCGCCATCGCCGCCGGTGCGCCCGGCGCCGGACGCTGGCTCGACCTGCCGCTGGTGCGGGTCCTGCTCCCGCTCGCGGTCCTCTGGTGCTTCGTGGTGGTCAACCTTCGCGGGCTCGAGACCTACCAGCGCGTGCTCCTGCCGCTTCTCGGGCTCACCTTCCTGCTCGGGGCGGTCGTCATCGTCGCCGGGCTCGTCCTCGGCCCGGAGAGCGCTCCTCAGGCTCGCGAGCCGTCGTCCGTTGCCGCCAGCCCGGGCACCATCGCCACCGCAGCGGCGCTCCTGTTCTCCAGCTTCATCGGTTTCGACGCGATCGCCCAGGCGGGTGGCGAGGCGCGCGACCCCTCGCGGACGCTTCCCCTCGCCATCGGCCTGGCGATCGGGACCGTGACCGTCTTCTACGCGCTGTTCGCCGGCGCCGTGTACCACGCGGTGCCGTGGACCGTGGTCCGGGACGAGGCGCTGCGCCACGACACCTCCGCCGCCGCGCTCCTCGGCGCCCGGCTCCCCGGGCCGGTCCGGGTGGCCGTGGTGGCGGGAGCCGCGGTGGCGCTCGTCAAGGACCTGCCGGCGATGCTCCTCGGCGTCTCGCGGCTCATGTTCGCCTGGGCCGAGGACGGCATCGTCCCCCGCGTCGTCGCCTCGGTGCACCCGCGCTTCCACACGCCGCGGGTGGCGATCTTGGTGTCCGCGACGATGGCGTCGCTTGGCATCGTCGGCTGTCAGCTCGCCGGTGACTTCTTCCTCGGGGTGGACATCCTGGTCACCTCGATGCTGGTGAACTTCCTCCTGATGTGTGGCTCGGTGCTCGTGCTGCCGCATCGCAACCCGGCACTGGCCCGGCAGATCCGGGTCCTGCGCTCGCCGGGGCTCCGGCGCGCGGTGGCCATCGCCGGGCTCGTGCTCCTCGGAGCGCTGCTCGTCGTCCACACCGTCCGGGATCTCGGCGACTCCGGCCTCCCGTGGTACCTCCGCAGCACGGTGGTGTGGATCGGGATGCTGGCGGTGGGCTCGGCGGTGTTCTGGCACGAGATGCGCGGGCTGGAGCAGCGTGGCGTCGACACTCGGGCGCTCTTCGCCGCCCTCCCTCCGGAGTAGGACGAGCTCCATGGACGGCATCTCCCGACCCGAACGACGGCGCCTCGCTCCCGACCTCGACGTCTCGCGCGTCGTGACCGGTCTCTGGCAGGTCGCGGACATGGAGCGCGACGGCCGGCAGCTCGACCTCGCCGCGGCGGCCCGGGCCATGGAGCCGTACGTCCGGGCGGGGTTCACCACCTTCGACATGGCGGACCACTACGGCTCGGCGGAGGAGATCGCGGGTCGCTTCGTCGCCGGAGGCGGCCGTGCCGAGCTGCTCACCAAGTGGGTCCCTGAGCCGGGTCCCATCGGGCGGGACACGGTTCGCGCCGCCGTCGGGCGTGCGCTCCAGCGCCTGCGCCGCGAGCGGATCGACCTGCTCCAGTTCCACGCGTGGAGGTTCTCGGACCCGTCGTGGCTCGACGCGCTGTTCTTCCTCGAGGAGCTCCGGGCCGAGGGCCTCGTGGGCCACCTGGGCGCGGTGAACTTCGACACGGCGCATTTGCGTATCGCGATCGCGAGTGGAATCCGGCTCGTCTCGAATCAGGTGGTCTTCTCGCTGCTGGACCGGCGCCCGGCGGGGAAGATGAGCGCGTTCTGCCGGGAGCACGGGGTCCAGCTCCTCGCCTACGGGACGCTCGCCGGAGGATTCCTCACCGAGCGGTGGGTCGATCGAGCTTCACCGACGGAGGCGGAGCTCTCCACCTGGTCGGAGATGAAGTACCGGCGGTTCATCGAGTCGGCGGGCGGCTGGGAACGGTTCCAGGGCCTCGCGCGCGTCGTCTCCGCCGTCGCGCGAAAGCACCGCGTGTCCATGGCGAACGTCGCCTGCCGGGCCATCCTCGACGAGCCGGCAGTGGGGGCGGTCATCGTCGGAGCAAGGCTCGGGGAGAGATCGCACCTCGAGGACAACGCGCGGATATTCTCGCTGGTCCTGGATGAGGACGACCGGAAGACCATGGATTCCGCGGCCGCCGCGCT
>CAZDSB010000123.1:0-7300 GCA_964507515.1 uncultured Myxococcaceae bacterium | reverse complement strand
TCGGCCGGCTTCGCCCACGAGCTGGAGGTGATCGGCACGCTCCACACGCTCGCGGCCGCCGTCCGCGCGGGCGTGCGACACGTGGTCATCCCCTCGACCACCGTCGTGTACGGAGCGCGCGCCGGAAACCCGGTGCTGATCGACGAGGAGGCGCCCCTCCACGGATCGCCCGGAAGCCGTTTCGTGACCGACCGGGTGGAGATCGAGAAGCAGCTGATGACGTTCCGCCGGGACCACCCCGGTGTGGGGCTCACCGTGCTTCGCTTCGCGCCGGTGCTCGGTCCGACGGTGGACAACCCGGCGACTCGCTACTTCCGGCGGCCGCTGGTGCCCACGCTCCTGGGCTTCGACCCGCTCTGGCAGGCGGTGCACGAGGACGACGTGCGGGACCTCCTCGTGGCTCAGCTGGATGCGCCGGTGAGCGGGACGTTCAACGTGGTGAGCGACGACGTCCTGCCCCTCTCGTCGCTCATCCGCCTGGCGGGCACGCTCCCCTTGCCCCTGCCCCCGCCCCTCGCCCGGGCGGCGCTGCGCGGGCTCAACTCGGCCGGAATCACCGCCACTCCCGGGTCGCTCCTCGATTACCTTCACTACGCCTGGGTGGCAGACGGGGCGCGGGCGCGGGCCCGGCTCGGCTTCCGTCCCCGGTTCGGGGCGCGCGAGGCTGCGGCCTCGGTGAGGAGCTGACGAGCGATGGGCAGCAGGCGCGTCCTGGGCAACGACCCCTTCCAGCGTGGCGCGGCGGAGCGGCCGCCGGTCACGCCGCCGCCCGCCGCCGCGCAGCCGCCACCGGAGCGGCCCGCGCCGCCGAAGCGCGCCGGAGCCAGACCGGTCCGGAGCGAGGCGGCATCCGGGAAGCCTCCCGGGAAGAAGCGCACCGAGGCGCGCACGGGCCCGGCCGGGCCCGCCGGCGGAGGTGTTCGGGCCCCTGTCCGGTCGACGGCGCACGAGCGCCCCGCGGCGACGCCGGCGACCGCGCAGTCGTTCCCCCCGGCGGCGGATGCCGCCTCCGTTCGGAAGAGCCGGCCGGCCCCCGTCATTCCCGAACCACCGCCGCCTCCCGCTCCCGAGCGCGCGTCCCGTGCCGCGACTGCGTCCGAAGCTGCCGGGGAAGGGCTTCCCGAGGCGTTCGTCGTGCCCCCTCCGGCGCCTGGCTCCGCATCGACGCTCAGCTGGACCCCGCTCTCGCAGGCGGCCCCTCCGGCGCCGGACGAGTCCCCGTCGCCGCCGGCGGTGGAGACGGCCCAAGGAGGAGGCACGCTGGGCGAGGTCCTGCGGGTGGCGCCGGGGCTGCTCGCCGAGGCGTGGTCCGCGCTCGAGGCGGCGATCCGCGCGCTGCGCGCCGGCCTGGGCACGGGCGGAGGCGAGCAGCTCGACGTCTACGGCCGCGACACCCGGCTGAGCGAGGCCGTCGCTCCCCTGGTGGACTTTCTCTACAGCCGCTGGTTCCGGGTCGAGGTGGAGGGAGCGACCCATGTCCCTGCCGGCGGAGCGCTCCTCGTCGCCAACCACGCGGGGGCGCTCCCCCTCGACGGGCCGATGCTCCACGAGGCGCTCCGCCGCGAGCGTCCGGAACTCCCCGAGTCGCGCTGGCTTGCCGAGGACCAGGTCTTCTACGCACCGCTGCTGGGCACCCTGTTCAACCGGCTGGGCGCGGTCCGCGCCTCCCCGGACAGCGCGACCCGCCTCCTCGCCGAGGGGCGTCCGGTCCTCATCTTTCCCGAGGGCATCCAGGGCATCGGAAAGCCCTTCCGCGAGCGCTACCGCCTCCAGCGATTCGGGCGCGGCGGCTTCGTGAAGCTCGCGCTCCGGACCCGCCGCCCCATCCTCCCGGTGGCCATCATGGGGGCGGAGGAGACGCTCCCGCTGCTGGGCAAGCTCCCCGGTGGGCCCCTCGGCGTGCCCTACATTCCGGTGACCCCGGTCCCTCTCCCGGCCAAGTGGCGGATTCGCATCGGCGAGCCGATCGACGTGCCCGCCGGAGCGAAGGAGACCGACCTCTCGGTGGTGGAGTCGCTGGTGGACGCGACGCGGAACACCATCGAGCAGATGCTCCGCGAGCTGCTCGGTGCGCGGGGCGGCGTGTTCACGGGGTAGGATTCCCCCGCTGCGACTTGCTCGCGGTCCTCCGTGCTGCATCGACTGACGGTCCCAACCGCGATCTCGGCTAGTCTCTGCGGGTGGCCTCCCGGGAACCCACCTCGCTCGCTTCGCTGCTCCCCGACGTCCTCGGCCGCCTCGTGAAGGACGGGCGCGGGGCCGGAGCCCTCGGCGCGCTCTGGTCGCGGGTGCAGGGCGCGGTCATCGGAGCCCAGAGCCGGCCGGTGGAGCTCGTCGAGGGCGTCCTCCGCGTCGACGTCCGCGGTGCCACCTGGCGGGCCACGCTCCAGGCGCAGGAGGCGGTCCTCCGCGAGCGCTGGAACGCCGCCGTGGCGCGCGCGCCCGTCCGGCGCATCGAGTTCCGACTCGCCCCGTGAGCCTGCTCCTCTCGCTGGTGCTGCTCGCCGCGTCTGGACCGACCAGCCCCCCTCCTCCCGCGGCCGAGCTCGCCGACGGCGAGGCGAAGGCGATCCTCCACGTCCGGCAGACCTTCGAGCGCATCGGCCGCTCGTCCCCGGTGAGCGACCCGGCGCTGACCCAGGCGGCCCGCGCGCTGGCCCGCGAGGCGCTCCTCGCCACGGCCGAGGCGGCGAGCGGCGCACGCATCGGTCTGGCGGTCTCCGAGGCCGGCGGCTGGGACCCCAATCCGCGCCTGGTCCTCATCCGGAGCTGGCCCACCCAGACGACGCTCCAGGCCTTCCTCCAGCGGAGCGACTTCGCCTCCGAGCCGGCGACCCACGCGGGGCTCGCCCTGGCGGCCGACGACGACCACACCGTGCTCGCGCTGCTACTCGCCGACCGGAAGGCGCAGGTCCAGCCCTTCCCCAGGAAGGTGGAGAAGGCGCCCTCGCACCAGCGGCTGTGCTTCGAGCTGCGCGCCCCGCTCGGCCGCCCCTCGGTCTTCGTCACCCGCCCATCGGGTGCGGTGGACCGGCTCCAGGACATCTCCGGCCGGGGTGCGAACCGCTGCGTTCCGGTGACCTTCCAGGTGAACGGCCGCCACGCGCTCGAGGTGCTGGGCGACGGCGCCGAGGGGCCGGAGGTCGCAGCGATGTTCTCGGTCGACGTGGGGCCCGTCTCCCCCGGAGTCGCGGTCGGACCGCCGGGAGGGCCGGAGCCGACGTCGCCGGCGGAGGCCCGGGCCCGGCTGCTGGCCCGAGTGAACGCGCTCCGGGTCGCTGCAGGGGTGTCGCGGGTCGAGCCCGATCCGAAGCTCGATGCCGTGGCGCAGGCCTATGCGGACCGGATGGCCACCCAGCGCTTCTTCGCCCACGTCTCGCCGGACGGTGATGCGCTGCCCGACCGTCTGGAGGCGGCCGGCTACGCGTACCAGACGTCGGGCGAAAATCTCGGGATGGCCTCCGGCCCGCTCGCGGCGCACGCTGCCATCGAGGAGAGCCCCGGGCACCGGAAGAACCTCCTCGATCCCGCGTTCGACCGTGTGGGGTTCGGGCTCGCGCGCCAGGCCCGCGACGGAGGGTCGGGGTCCGAGGTGCTGCTGGTGGAGCTGCTCGCGACGCCGGCCCGCTCGGGCGTGGACCCGGTGGCGGCGGCCTACGCGCGTCTCACGGCCGAGCGCGCGGCGCTGAAGCTCCCCGCGCTCCAGCGAAGCGCGGCGCTGGAGGACATCGCCGTCCGCCAGGCCAAAGCGGCGCTGGCCCGCGACGATCCGAAGGCACCGGACATCGACGGGCAGGTCTTCGGGACGCTCTCCGAGGCACGCACGGCCTCGGCGGACCTCTACGTCGCCCGCGACCTCTCGGCCCTGCCACCCTCGCGGGGGCTCAAGGAGGCCCGCTACTCCTTGGTGGGCATCGGTGCGGTGCGGGGCGACTCGCCCACCTACGGGAAGGGGCGTTACTGGGTGGTGGTCATCTACGCCGGACAGTGAGCCTGGACGCGCGGGCGGAGGCCGCTCCTCGGGGCCTTGCCCTGGTGCGGGGGTGAAACCGACGCGCGGCACACGTCACCGGCCCTCGGACCCTTCCCCGACGGAGACGGGCCCGGATGGGCGGGAACCCCCGGCGGGGGGTCAGATGGCGCGGCGCTGCGTCGCGTACGCCTCGATGCCGAGCGCGGGCGCGGCGACCGTGGCGTACAGCGGGCACTTCACGCAGGTGAAGCTCTGCCAACCGCGGCGCACCGCCTCGTCGAGGCAGTGGTCGTAGTGGGCGCAGTTCAGATTCCGGTGGACCTCGACCCCTGCACGCTTGGGTCCTGCCTCAGGGTTGATCGTCTGAGGCAGATCGGTCGGGCACGGTTTCATCGGCTGTCTCCACGGAAGACGTCGAGATGGGCCTCGAGGGGGCGTGCAGGACGCGACTTGATCTGACCGGTGCTGGAAATCTTCCCCTCGCCTCCTCCGGGCGTACCCGGAGTCCGCGGTGGTTTATGCGGTGCCACATTCCGATGTCAAACCAGGGTCGGCGCGCAGAACGCACCTCACCCAACCCACGAGAGGGACAAGGGTCGGCGGGCCGTGCGAGCATGCAATTCCTCCATGGTGCCCGCCTCTCGTGGTCCCCGGACGCGCCCGCGTGGGCGTGCCCGCCGGCTCTTCCATGCCGGGCGGTGGCTGGCCCTCGCCGTGGCGATGGCCGGTCCGGTGGCCCGGGGCCAGTCCGAGCGGCTCCTGGAGGCCACCCGCCTCCTTAGGGCCTGGGCGCTGTATTTGGCCCTGGCCGTGCTGGCGGCCTGCACCCGGAAGGGGTGCGCCCAGGCGCCGCAGCTCTCCTTGCTGGTCGGGTCGCTGCTCCTGTCCCGGGGGGAGCCGCGGGAGGCGCTGATCCAGCTCCGGAAGCAGCCGTCGCCCCCCCTGCTCGCGCCTTACCGGAGCTTCGCGATCGGACAGGCCTACTTCTACACCCGCGATTTCAGGGCGGCCGCCCAGGCGTTCCAGGAGGCCGTTACCGCGCCGGGGGCGGTGGCAAACCGTGCGGTCGCAAGGGCCGGGGAGGCGCTGCTGCGTGCCGGGGAGGCCGGGCAGGCCCTCCCCCTGATCGAGCGGGCCCTGGGGGCCCTGGGAGGCCCGGAGCTGCTCTCGGCGCGGGCGGAGGCCCGGGCGGACCTGGGAGACCTCGCCGGGGCCCAGGCGGACCTCCACACGCTGATGGTCCGCTACCCGCGGTCCCAGGCGGCGATGGACGCGGACGCGGAGCTCCGGGGGAGCTCGGCGCCGGCGGTGGCGCTCACCCTCGACGAGCGGCTGCAACGGACCCGCGTCTTCCTCGACGCCGGGGACGCCAAGGCGGCCGTGGGGGAGCTGGACCGGAGCGAGACCAACGGGCTGGTGCGTGACGCGGGGGACCGCGCCCAGGTGGCCTTGCTCCGGGCACAGGCGTTCTTCGCCCTCAACCGGCCGGAGGACGCCGAGGATGCGCTGGCGGTGGCGGCGGCTGGCCCGCCGGCGACGGCGGCCGAGGCGATGCTGGTCCGGGCCCGCCGGCTGCTCAAGCTGGACGAGCACGCCAAGGCCATCGAGCGGCTCCAGGAGATCTCGAAGAAGTTCGCCGGGGAGCCGGCTGCGGAGGAGGCGGACTACTTCCTCGGCTGGCTGGACCTCCAAGAAGGCAAGCTCCAGGCGGCGGCCGAGGCGCTGGAGAGCTTCGAGCGGAAGCACCCCGAGTCCCGCCGCCGCGACGAGGCCTGCTGGTTCCGGGCCCTGGCGTGGATCCGGGCGGGGAACTGGGCGGAGGCGGACCGCGCGCTCCGGGAGCTCCAGGACCGCTACTCCCGCAGCAACCTGGTGCCCCAGGCGAAGTACTGGCGGGTCCGCGTGAAGCAGCTCGCCGGCGGCAAGCCGATCGACGACTACCAGGACATCCTGAAGCTCTACCCGCAGACGTTCTACGGGCTGCTGGCGCAGGAGCGGCTCCGCGAGCTGGGGGCGAAGCCCGAGCCGATCTTCACCGAGCGCCCTCACCTCTCGTCCAAGGTGGCCGCGGCTCCCGAGCTGGCGCTGCCGAGGGCACTGGCGAGCGCGGGGCTGTGGCGCGAGTCGGCGGAGGAGCTCCGGGCACGGCTGGGCGCGGTGCACACGCCGGAGGCAGCCCTGCGGGTCGGGACGGCGCTGGCGCGGGTGGGCGAGGCCTGGGCGGCGTACCACCTGGCGAACCGGCTGCTGTGGGGGAAGGCGTACGCGCAGAAGGACCCGGCGGCGCTCGCCCTGCTCTACCCCCGGCCGTACGTGGGCCACGTGGACGAGACGGCCCGTGCTCAGGGCGTTCACGCCTCTCTCCTGTACGCGATCATGCGGCGCGAGAGCGCGTTCCAGCCGGACCGCCTGTCCGCCGCCCGCGCGCGGGGGCTGATGCAGCTGATGGCGCGGACGGCGAGCGCCATCGCGCGGGAGCTGCAGCGCGACCCGCCGGAGCCGGACGAGCTCTACCGGCCGGAGCTGAACCTGGACCTCTCGGCCTGGTACGTTGGCCAGCTGGCGAAGCGCTTCGTGCACCCGGTGCTGATCGCGGCGGCGTACAACGCGGGGCCGGTGGTGACGCTGAAGTGGACCGGCGAGCTCGGGTCGATGCCGGTGGACCTGTTCGTCGAGTCGATGCCCTTCAAGGAGACGCGGGCCTACGTGAAGCAGGTGGTCGCCGACGACTACCTGTACCAGGCCTTCTACGGGGGCTCGGAGGCGCGCCGGCTGGCGATGACCTTGCCGAAGCCGGCGTCCAGCGGGATCGAGTTCTAGTTCTCCTGGGCCGTTCCGGGCCGGAGCAGCGGTCCGCCGGGTCGGGCGTCGGTGCGGACGCCGTGGTCGAGCACGATCTGTCCTCCGACCACGACGAGGTCGAAGCCGAGGGGGTATGCCGCCGGCCGCTCGAACGTCGCGGTGTCGATCACCCGCGCCGGATCGAGGACGACGAGGTCGGCGAGCGCGCCGGGTCGGATGACGCCCAGGTCCGGCACGCCGAGGCGCTGCGCCGGGAGCGAGGTCATCTTGCGCACGGCCTCCTCGAGCGTGAGGAGGTGCTGCTCGCGCACGTACCTCCCGAGGATCCGCGCCGTCGTCCCGAACGCCCTGGGGTGCGCCCGGGTGTCGGCGAGCGGTCCGTCCGTGGCGGGCGCGCCCCAGTCGGTACCGATGGAGGTCCAGGGCTGCACCAGGGCGAGGATCAGGTCGTCCTCGGAGCCGAACTCGCGGAAGGCCATCGGGTTGCCATGGTCGCGGAGGACGAGCTCGACGAGCGCTGCGGCG
>CAZDSB010000122.1:0-5699 GCA_964507515.1 uncultured Myxococcaceae bacterium | reverse complement strand
CCAGCTCGGGCGTGTCCGCCTCCGCGAGCGAGCGCGCATCGGGGTAGCGCCTGAACAGCGCGGGGGTGACCATGTTCACCCGCTTGTCCGTGCACTGCGCGGAGAGGATGACCGCCGTCACCAGCTGCAGCGGGGTCTGGTAGTCCAGCTCGATCTTCGCGTCGGGCATGGCCTGGTCCAGCCGTTCGATCACCTTGACCGCACGCGCCTTCCGCTCGGGCACCGTCTCGCGAGCCATGCTCCGGTTGTAGTACGGACCTCCCCATGGCCACCGCCCCGATCGACCTCCGCTCCGACACCGTCACCCGCCCGACCCCGGACATGCGCCGCGCGATGGTCGAGGCAGAGGTCGGCGACGACGTGTACGGCGAGGACCCGACCGTTCGCCGGCTCGAGGCGCGCGTCGCCGAGCGGTTGGGGATGGAGGCCGCGGTCTTCGTGCCCTCGGGCACCCAGGGCAATCAGATCGCGATCGGCGTCCACACCCGCCCTGGCGAGGAGGTCATCCTCGAGGAGGGGAGCCATCCGTTCCACTACGAGAACGGAGCCATCGCCGCGCTGTGGGGCGCCCAGCCGCGCACCGTCGCCGGGCAGCGCGGAATCCTGACGCCCGCGCAGATCCAGGCCGCGTCCCGGGGCAAGGACGACCACCTGCCGCGCTCGCGGCTGCTGATCCTCGAGAACACCCACAACCGCGGGGGCGGGACGGTGTGGAAGCCGGCCGTGTTCGCCGACGCGGTGGCCGCCGGTCGAGCCGCGGGACTGACGATTCACCTGGACGGCGCCCGCCTCTTCAACGCTGAGGTGGCCGCCGGTGTCCCGGCTAGCACCTGGGCGCGGCAGACCGACTCGACCACGGTGTGCTTCAGCAAGGGCCTCGGCGCGCCGGTGGGCTCCGTGCTCTCCGGCAGCGCGGCGTTCGTCGCCGAGGCACGGCGCCTGCGCAAGCGGCTCGGCGGAGGGATGCGCCAGGCGGGCTTCCTCGCCGCGGCCTGCCTCTACGCGCTGGAACACCACGTCGCCCGGCTCGCCGAGGACCACGAGAACGCCCGCGTCCTGGCACGCCGGCTCGCGGAGATTCCGGGGGTGCGCGTCGAGCTCGACCGCGTCGAGACCAACATGGTGTACGCCGAGCTCCCGGTGGATGCGCCGGCCTTCGTGCCCCGCCTCCGCGCCGCGGGGCTGCTGGTGAATGCCGTCGGACCCCATGCAATCCGGCTGGTCTGCCACCTCGATGTGGACCGGGCCGGATGCGAGCGAGCGGCGGACATCCTGCGTGCCTCGCTGGAGGGCAGGTAGGCGTCGTGGGGGCCATGTGAGGAGGGGCCGACCGTCGCCATTTTGTCTGGACGGACGCGGGGCCGCTGGGCCAGGGTGTCAGGGCTGACACGGCGCCGCGGCCGGGCAGCGACTTGGACGATGACCCGGAACGCGCTCGTCACAGCCCTGGCCGCCTTCAGCCTGACCGGCTGCATGACCACCCGTGCCCCGGGCTCGCTGACCCCCGATCCGGTGGAGATCGTCCGGCTGCCCGGCACCGGTGAGCCGGTGAAGCCCGAGGCTGCCCCCCACCCGGCCCCCGTGCCGGCCCCGGCCGAGGCGCCGATGACCTCGAGCCTGCTCCGGGCTCGGCTGGTGGCCTTCGTCCTCGAGGCGGAGGCCCGGCGGGGCGATGCCGACCCCGGCGCGGCGATTCCCGAGGCGCAGGTGGCGGCCTGGGAGCGCATCGAGAGCGACGTGGACCGCTTCCTGGCCGAGTCGCCGTCGGGAGAGGACGCCGAGGACGTGCAGGTCGCCCGCGGCTCGCTGCGGGCCGCCCTCGACCGGGACGGCAAGGCCTACGGTGGGCTGCCGCCGGAGCTGGTCCGGTCGGTGGAGGACCGGCTCGCCGCGCTCGATGCGCGCATGGGCCCGCCGCCCGGTCCTCGGTTCCAGTGGCCGCTCGACGAGGTGAAGGTCACCAGCCGCTTCGGGAAGCGGTTCCACCCCATCGCCCACCGCAACAAGATGCACTCCGGCGTCGACCTCGTCGCCGAGCGGAACCAGCCGGTGCTGGCCGCTGGCGCCGGCATCGTGGTGCGTGCCGGCTGGATGCACGGCTACGGGTACGAGGTGACCATCGACCACGGCGACGGGCGGATGACCCGCTACAGCCATCTGGCCCGCACGCTGGTGCTCGAGGGCACCCAGGTCGTGAAGGGGATGCCGCTGGGGCTCGCCGGCCGGACGGGGACGGCCACCGGTGTCCACCTCCACTTCGAGTACTGGAAGGACGACGTCGCCAAGGATCCGCTGAAGGACTTCGCGAAGCTGGTCGGTGACGACGGACCGAAGCCGGTGGTGCTGGCGCATCCGCCGAAGCGCCCGAAGACGACGGTGGCGCGCAAGCCCGAGGGCCCGGGCGCCTGATCGCGCGGGCGCCCGCTCTCCTCGCCCTGGCGGCGCTGGTGTGCGGCGCCTGCTCCTCCGTCGCCCCGCCTCCCACGAGCGGCCTCCAGATCTCCACGCCGGCCCCGGTCGACGTCGCAGACGCGGGCGTCGCCGAGCTCTTCGTGGACGCCTCCGCCGCGCCCGGAGGCGACGGCAGCCGGGAGCGGCCCTTCCGCGCGCTCACCGACGCTCCCCGGCACGGCCGGCTCCGCCTCGCGGCGGGCATCTATCCGGGCGCCGTCGTGCTGGAGGACGTGGAGCTGGTCGGCGGACCGGCGGTGGTGCTCGCGGCGACACCGCCCGCTGCGTGCATCCGGACCCGCGGCGCGGTGCGGCTCGAGCGGGTGCAGATCCAGGGTGGCGCGACGGGCGTGGTGGTGGAGTCGGGCCGGACGGTGCTCGCCTCGGCATCCCTCAGCGGCCAGCGAGGGGCCGCGGTGGAGGTCGCGGCCGGGGCCGAGCTGCTCCTCACCGACTCGACGGTCCAGGCCTCGGTCTCGGCGGTGCCGGGGGTGCGCGTCCTCGCTGGCGGGAAGGCCGAGCTCGTCCAGGTTCGCTTCCAGGGGCCCTTCCGGCGCGCGGTGGATGCCACGCAGCCCTCCGTGCTCCGTCTGCGACAGGTGCAGACCCAGGACGCGGTGACGGGGCTCTGGCTCAAGGGCGGCTCGGCGGTGGTGGAGGGGATGGAGGTCCGCGGCGGGCGTGGGCCGGGCCTCTACGTGGCCGGTGCGACGGTGCAGCTCCGCGACGTTCGCATCCAGGGGCACGAGTACGGCCTGCTCACCGGCGACGGCGCGCGCATCGACGGCCGTGGCCTCCGCTCCACCGGGGCGGAGCGCGCGGGGTTCGGGCTGGTGAAGAGCAAGGGGGTGCTGGAGGACGTCCACGTCGAATCCGCGGGCCCGATGGGCGGGGTGCAGATCGTCGCCTCGGAGGTGCGGCTCCGTGGACTGGACGTGCAGGGCGGCCGCTCCTCCGGGCTGGTGGCGCGGGACGCCGATCTCACCCTCGAGGGCGCGACCTTCCGCGGGCCGGCCGGGGTCGACCCGAGCGACGGTGACGCGGTGCAGATCCGGGGCGGCCGCGCCACGCTCGGCGACATCCGGGTGCAGGACTGCACCGGCGTGGGGGTGGTGGTCGCCGAGGCCTCGGAGGTGGGCCTCGGGCGAACGACGGTGAGCGGCGCGGGGGTGGCTGGGGTGGCGGTGGAGACGGAGGCGCATCTCACCGCCACCGACGTGTCCATCGAGCGAACGGCGGGGCCGGCGGTGCTGGTGACCGACCGGGGCCGCGCGCAGCTGCGCGCGATGACGGCACGCAAGAACCGCGACGGGGCACTGTGGGCCGAGTGCAGCCAGGGCGTGGACGTGGAGGTCGATGGCTGGACCGGCGACGTCTCCCCGACGCCGGCCCCGTGCATCCACGGGAGCTGGGCAGTCACCCCGCGCTGAGCGGCGCTGCGGCGGAGGCGCGATCCGAGACCCAGCGGAGGATGCGCGGGTAGACCTCCAGCGGCGCGTGCTCGCCGAACAGCAGATCCCCGTGTCCGTACTCGAGGGTGTCGCCGTTCTCGCGGCCGAAGAGCATGACCGTCTTGTCGGCGGAGGCCAGCAGCTCGGCCTGGCCGAGGACCGCCTGCGGCGTCGCGAGCGCGTCCTGGCTTCCACCCATGACGAGGACCGGCGTCGCGACGTGGCGCAGGCGCTCCCGGTAGTCCACGCGCCCGTCGCGGCTCCTGAAGGCGTCCTGGCGGCTCCAGTCGTCGAGCTGCCGGAGGAGGCGGTACCCCATGGAGGAGACGAGGTTGCAGTACATCTTCCGGAGGACGCGGGGAGCGATGGCCTTCGGGTTCAGGAGCACCTCGGTGAGGGGGAGGGTGACGTGACCGAGGAAGGGGGCGAGGGCGATGCTCAGCCAGCGCTGGCGGAAGGCGAGCGGCCAGGCCACCCAGAGCGCCAGGCGCGACAGGCGCACCACCCAGCCGGTGTAGCGGAAGAAGACCGGGGCGCCGAGCGCGCACATCCCGGCGATGTGGCCTCCCCGCGGGCCTCCCAGCACGCCGTAGCCGACGAGCGCCCCCAGCGAGTGGCCCACCCAGAACGCCCGGGGCGCGCCGGTGCGCTCGAGCGCGTGGGCGAGCAGGGCGGGACCGTCCTGGGCGATGAGATCGTCGGCGTCGTAGAGGAATCGCTGCCAGAGGCGGGGGGCACGGGAAGCGCCGGCGCCGCGCCAGTCGACGCTGAACACCTCGAACCCTGCGGCGGCGAAGACGTGGGCCAGGGAATGAGGCGGATCGAAGTCGAAGTTGACGTGGTTGGCTGCGAGACCGTGACAGAGAAGCACCGGCTCCACGAAGCGGCGGACTGCCGGGCGGCGGCGCCAGACGGCGAGTCGCGTCCCGTCCGGCGCCGGGACCCACTCCAGCTCCGGACGGGGGCTGCGCAGCCGGTAGTACGCGCGCACGGCGAGCAGGTAGGCCGCGAGTCCAAGGGCCAGCAGAGCGACGGTGAGCAGGGCCCGCCCCGGGTCCATGGTGCTAGAGTTCCCCGACCCGGCGGCCAGGGCCTCGGCAGGGGCCCGTCCGTCGCAGGGGCCGGAGATCGATGAAGCTGCACAAGCTCAAGTTCGTCCTGCCCAACCTGTTCACCGTCACGTCGATCTTCTGCGGCTTCTACGCCCTGACCCTATGTGCAGGGGAGGCCAGCCCCTCCCAGCTCTACCAGGCCGCGCTGGCGATCTTCTTCGCCATGTTCTTCGACGGGTTCGACGGGCGCGTGGCGCGGCTCACCCGGACCCAGAGCCAGTTCGGGGTCGAGCTGGACAGCCTGGCGGACGTGGTGTCCTTCGGGGTGGTCCCGGCGATGCTGGTCTACAAGTGGGCGCTCTCCTCGCTGGGGCTCCTGGGTCTGCTGGTCTCGTTCATGTTCACCGCCTGCGGGGCGCTCCGCCTGGCGCGCTTCAACGTCCTGGCCCACTCGACGGACCACGCGGGCGGCAGCCGGTTCTTCGTGGGCCTGCCGATCCCGCTCGCCGCGGGGATGATCGTCTCGATGGTCATCGCCCACCACGGGATGCGGGGCGGTGACCCGCTCGGAACCGGGGCGCGGGTCCCCATCGCCGTCGTTGTCGCGGTGCTCGCGCTCCTGATGGTGTCCACGCTCCGCTACCGGACGTTCAAGGACGTGCGGCTCAACCGGCGGACCCTGAGCATCTTCATGCTGGTGTGCCTGGGCGGGGTCCTCGTGGCCACGCGCATCCACCCCTCGATC
>CAZDSB010000121.1:0-3356 GCA_964507515.1 uncultured Myxococcaceae bacterium | reverse complement strand
TGACGCAGCATCTCGCTGCTGTCGTGACGCATCCCCCGAGGAGTTCCACTCACATGAAGAAGCTGATCGCCGCGCTGATTCTCGCCACCTCGTTCGCCGCTCTCGCCGACGACGCTGCCAAGGGCGACGCCCCCAAGAGCTCGAAGAAGGCCAAGAAGGCGAAGAAGTCGTCCTCGACGCCTGCTCCCGCGGCCGAGCCGGCTCCCGCGAAGTAACTCCTCCGCGGTCGTCACGACCGCAGATGAGCGACGGGGCGTGTTGCACGCGACGAGCGTGTGGCGCGCCCCGTTGTCCTTTCCTGGCTCGGCAGCTCAGCCCGGCTCGTCGGCCTCGACCGAGTCTCCCGCTGCCTCGACGGTCGGGCGCGCGCTGATCTCGTTCTCCAGATCCTCGTCGTCGGAGTCCAGGTCCTCCTCGGCCCCTGACTCGGTGAGCCGCTCCACGTGGTCTGGCTGGAGGTCCGGCGCGTCCGGCTCGTCCTCGAGGTCCGGTGCCGTCCCGAGGTCATCGTCGTTCACGTCGAACCGGTCGCCCTGGACCTGGCGGGCCTCGAGCTCCGAGTCCGGCATCAGCTGCTCCTCCGACGTGGGGCTGCCGTCGATGGGGAGCTCGCCGAGAACGTCCACCGGATGCGCTCCGGGGCGGTCGCCCTCGAGCGCCGTTCCGTCCACATCGTCGTCGTCGCGGGGAGTGGCCATGGTGCCGCGAAGTTGGGCCGCGGCGTGTGGCCCGACAAGGTCCCCTCCCTAACCGGCCAGTGGGCTGGCAGCCGGGAGCGGTGGCCTGGGATGAACCCAGGCATCCACCAGCGCGAGCGGGCGGGCCAGCAGCTCTCGCCACACGTACGGCGCCCTCCACCGGCCACCCCCGGCGCGCACGCCGACCGCGTCGATCCCCGCTGCCCGCGCGAGGAACACCGCCCGCGGCAGGTGGAACGCCTGGGTGACGAGGATGGCCCGCTGGACGCCGAAGACACCCCGGGCACGCCAGCAGCTGTCGAAGGTCGACACGCCCTCGAGGTCCACGGAGATCGCCCGCTCGGGGACGCCACCCTTGGTGAGGTAGCGGCGCATCGAGCGAATCTCGTCGTGGTACGGGTCGGTGTTTCCGGTCAGCAGCAGCCGCTCCACCCGGCCGCTCCGCCAGAGCACCAGCGCCGTCTCCAGCCGTTCCGCGAGGATGGGTGACGGCTCTCCGCCGGGAGCGAGCCCCGCCCCGAAGACCACCCCCCAGGGCACCGCCGGGGCCGCATCGGGAGTGACGACGTGCGTGCGCGTCGCCAGCTCGATGTACGCGGTCGGGACCACCGCCGCCGCGAGCAGAACGGCGAATCCCACGACCACGCTTTTCCTCATGCGGCGCAGGAGGGCCTCCGGAGTGCACGGTGGTTGATTCCGGGGCCACCGGGCTGTAAGGGGCCCCCCCGACCTCCTATGGCCAGCCTTCGTGACATACGGAAGCGCATCCGGTCCGTGAAGAGCACCCAGCAGATCACCAAGGCGATGAAGATGGTCTCCGCGGCCAAGCTCCGCCGGGCCCAGGACGCCATCGTCGCCGCGCGTCCGTACGCGCGCGCCCTGGACCAGATGATCGCGGATCTCGTCTCGCGGAGCGAGGGGCTCTCACACCCGCTCCTCACCTCCCGTCCCGTTCGCCGGGTGGAGATCCTCGCCCTCACCTCTGACCGTGGCCTGGCCGGTGGCTTCAACGCCAACGTCATCCGGCGGGTGTCCCGCTTCGCCTACGAGCGCGACCGCTCCACCACCCTCCGCCTCACCACCGTGGGCCGGAAGGGGCTGGAGGCGTTTCGGCGCCGGCATCTCGAGATCCGCAAGGACCACGCCGGCCTCTACACCCGGCTGCGGTACGACACGGCGCGGTCATTGGCCGAGGAGCTGACCGCCGAGTTCTTCGAGGACCGTGTGGACCAGGTGCTCCTCGTCTACAACGAATTCGTCTCCGCCATCACCCAGCGCATCGTTCTCACCCCGCTGCTTCCGTTCGAGCGCCCGGCGCCGGAGGAGGGGCAAGCGACGGGCGGTCATCGCTCCCTGATCGACTTCGAGTACGAGCCCTCGAAGAACGCGGTGCTCGACCGGCTCCTGCCCCAGGCCGTCGCCATCCGTGTGTACCGCGCGCTCCTCGAGTCGGTGGCCTCCGAGCACGGCGCGCGCATGAGCGCGATGGAGAACGCGACCAGCAACGCCGACGACGCAATCTCCAAGCTGACCCTCACCTACAACCGGACCCGGCAGGCGGCGATCACCAAGGAGCTCATGGAGATCGTCTCCGGCGCCGAGGCGCTCAAGTAGCGCCGACCCTTCCCGAAGAGAGCAACGAACCGAACATGACCGCGACCGTACAGAGCCAAGGCAAGGTGACCCAGGTCCTCGGACCGGTGGTGGACGTGGAGTTTCCACCCGGCGACCTGCCCCAGATCTACACCGCCCTCCGCGTCTCCAACCCCTCGCTGGGCAAGGAGGAGGGGAACCTGGTCCTCGAAGTGGCGCAGCACCTCGGCGAGAACACCGTCCGCACCATCGCCATGGACTCGACCGACGGTCTCGCCCGCGGAATGCCGGTCCGGAACACCGGCTCGCCCATCGTGATGCCGGTGGGCAAGGCGACGCTGGGACGGATCCTGAACGTCGTCGGCGAGCCGGTGGACGAGAAGGGACCGGTGAAGGCGACCGAGCACTGGCCGATCCACCGCGCGCCCCCGACCTTCACCGAGCAGGACGTGCGGGTGCAGATCTTCGAGACCGGCATCAAGGTGGTGGACCTGCTCTGCCCCTACACGCGCGGCGGGAAGACCGGCCTCTTCGGCGGCGCGGGCGTGGGCAAGACGGTGCTCCTCACCGAGCTCATCCGGAACGCGGCCATCGAGAAGGGCGGCTTCAGCGTGTTCGCCGGCGTGGGGGAGCGCACCCGCGAGGGGAACGACCTCTACAAGGAGTTCCGCGAGGGCGGCGTCATCAACCTCGACCAGCTGGAGAAGTCGCAGGCGGTGCTCGTGTACGGCCAGATGAACGAGCCGCCCGGTGCGCGCGCCCGCGTTGGGCTCTCCGCGCTGACCATCGCCGAGTACTTCCGCGACGTCGAAGGTCGGGACGTGCTCCTCTTCGTCGACAACATCTTCCGCTTCACCCAGGCCGGCTCGGAGGTCTCGGCGCTCCTCGGCCGCATCCCCAGCGCGGTGGGGTACCAGCCGACGCTGTCCACCGAGATGGGCGACCTCCAGGAGCGCATCACCTCGACCGCCAAGGGCTCGGTCACCTCGGTGCAGGCGATCTACGTGCCCGCCGACGACCTCACCGACCCGGCGCCGGCGACGACCTTCGCCCACCTCGACGCGA
>CAZDSB010000120.1:0-2828 GCA_964507515.1 uncultured Myxococcaceae bacterium | reverse complement strand
CCAGCTTCCCCCCGTCACCCACCGTCCCACGAGGCATCCGATCACGGAGCACCGCTTTCCTCGACGTGACCACGCCGGATGACTAGAGCTACCCCATGCCGAACGGCCAGACCGCACAGCCCGCCGCCGCCGCGCGCCGCGAGCTGGCGGGCTACCGCGACGGCACGGTGACCCTCGAGTCCCTCATCTCCTGGGCCGAGGCGCTCGAGGCCAGCGCTCCAGCCGATCCGTGGCTCCGCCGCACCGCGCAGAGCCTGGCCGACCCGCTCCTGTGCCGCGAGCGTGCGATGGCATTCGTCCGTGATCTCCTCGGCGACTAGCTATTGCTGCTTCGTGCCGGCGTCCACCCGGTCCGCCGCCACTGCGTCCGGACGCGTCTTCACCGGGACCGCGAGCTCCGGACCCCGGTCGCCGCTCGCCACGTCGGTGTAGAACGCATCGAGCGTCAGCTGCTCCGCCAGCGGATCCACCTCGTCGAAGGTGACCACCGCGTCGAACTGGTCGCCCGGCTGCAGCACGTGCTCCACCCATCCCTCTTCCACGCCCGCATCCGCGGTCTTCGTCTTTGACACCTCGTGCATCGTCCCATCGGCAGCGACCAGCTTGAAGTTCTGCTGCTTGAGGAGGACCGGCTTCTCCGAATGGTTCACCACGTGGATCTTCACCGGCAGCCGTACCGGTCCCGACTTCTTCGTCGGGTGGACCGCCGCCGTGAGCTCCACGTTCTCGAGCTCGCGATGCGTCACGTTCGCGTTCGACGGCGGTGGCGCCTTGCTGGTCGTCGTCGGCCCCTGGAAGGCACAGCTCAGGGCCACCGAGGCGGCGAGCGCAGCGAACGGGAGGACCCCTCGACGAGAGCGGTGCATGCCTCCGAAGCTGCGCAGTCCACCCCGCGCGCGAAAGGTCCACGCACTGCCCGAGACCGATTCCTTGACCGCCGTCGCCACTCAGCCGGGCTGTGGACCCGCGTCGGGCGGTGTGCCCGCGTCCGAAGGAGCACGGAGAGGCGGACTGAGCCGGAAGGTGAAGATGTAGTGGACTGGCCGCTCTCCGACTGACCGCGCGGATAGTCCGGAGCAGCTCTTCCATTCGGGCTCGAGCGCAGAACAGGCCGGGTCAGGAAGCCCGTGGTCTCCCCGAACGCAGTGGACGGTCCGACGACGGAGACACAGCCGAGCAGAGCGGCCGCCCTGTTTCGCGCCATGAGCCTGGACCGCGAAACCTGGCGGGAATCGCCTCCGCCACGCTCGTCAGCCCGGATTCGGGTTCAGCCGGGCGCGCGCCTCCTGCACCTTCTGTAGCGCCTCCTCGGCCGTCGCGCCGATCGCCGACAGGTGCCCCATCTTCCGCCCTGGCCGCGCCTGCCGCTTCCCGTAGAGGTGCACCTGCACCCCCGCGATCTCCAGCGCCTTGTCGAACGGCGGCACCGCGTCGTTCACCCATAGGTCGCCCAGCAGGTTGATGATCGCCGCCGGACGGATCAGCTCGGTCGACCCGAGCGGCAGGTCGCAGACCGATCGGGTGTGCTGCTCGAACTGGCTCGTCGCGCAGGCAACCTCGGTCGAGTGAAAGGTGTTGTGCGGCCGGGGCGCGAGCTCGTTCACGAACAGCTCCCCCGCGCGCGTCAAGAAGAACTCCGCCACCAGGAGCCCCTCCACCCCCAGCGCCGCCGCCATGTCGCGGGCGATCGACTCGGACTGGTTTGCCACCGCGTGCGGCAGCGGGCCGGGCAGAACGCTCCACTCGAGGATGCCCTTCACGTGGTGGTTCAGCGCCGGCGCATAGGTGCGCGCCTCGCCCGACGGCCGTCGCGCCACCAGCACGCTCAGCTCGGAGTCCAGCTCGAGCCCCTTCTCCACCACCACCGGTACCCCGCCGAGCTCCTTCCACACCCGCGCCGTGTCCTCCGGTCCGGTGAGGATCTCCTGCCCCCGGCCGTCGTAGCCGCCCCGGGTCGCCTTCACGTAGCAGCGCCCGCCGAGCGCCTGCGCGGCGTCGCGCAGCTCGTCCTCGGTCGACGCCTTCCGGTACGGACCCACCGGGAACCCGTGCTCGGCGAGCCAGTCCTTCTGCCGGGCTCGATCCTGGATGATGTGCAGCACGCCGGGCCCGGGCCGCATCGGGATGATCTGCTGCACCGCCTCCATGACCTCGATGGAGATCTTCTCGATCTCCACCGTGGCGACCTGACAGTGCCGCGCCAGCTCCTGGGCTGCCTTCACGTCACCGAACGCGGCAGTGATGCACGTCTCCACCAGGAAGCGCGCCGCGCACGACGGATCCGGATCCAGCACCGCCAGGTGGTAGCCCAGCGAGCGCGCGGCCATGGCCGTCATCCGCCCGAGCTGGCCGCCGCCGAGGATGCCGATGGTCGCGCCGGGGAGGATGATGCTCACGGAACGGTGCTCTCCAGCGCTTCCTTCGTCCGCGCCGCGCGCCAGGCACGCAGTCGCTCGCGAACCTCGGGACGCTCCAGCGCCACGATCTCCGCCGCCAGCAGCGCGGCGTTGGCCGCCCCGGGCTTGCCGATGGCCAGCGTCCCCACCGGCACTCCCTTGGGCATCTGGACGATGGACAGCAGCGCGTCCACGCCCTGCAGCACGGTTGCCGGGACGGGCACGCCGAGCACCGGAACCAGCGTCTTCGCGGCGACCATGCCCGGAAGGTGGGCCGCCCCGCCCGCGCCGGCAATGATCGCCTTCAGGCCACGCGACTCCGCGGTGGAGGCGTACTCGAACATCCAGTCGGGCGTCCGGTGCGCGCTGACCACCCGGGCCTCGAAGGGGATGCCGAGCTCGGCCAGCACCTCGCCCGCCGGGGCCAGGGTG
>CAZDSB010000119.1:0-7604 GCA_964507515.1 uncultured Myxococcaceae bacterium | reverse complement strand
GCGCAGGGTGGGCGTGGGCTGTCGCGCGGTCAGTTCTTCGACCGCTCCGGCCGGCTGGTGGTGAGCGTCGCGCAGGAGAACCTCATGCGGCGGCTCGGGAGCTGACCCGGAGCGCCGGCCCTCCGGAAGCACCTGCCCGATCGAGCGAGCGCCCGCGGTCACGGCGGACGCTGGCCAGCCGCGACCTGGCCTCGTTACACAGGGCGGATGTCTGACGAGCTCTTCACCGCGCTGCTCCCCGGCTCGGGCCTCCGGGTCGTGGTGGCGCTGACCACCGAGCTGTCACGCGAGGCGAGGCGACTCCACCGGGCCGAGGCGGGGTCGGCGGCGCTGCTCTCCGAGGGCCTGACCGCGGTCGCGCTCCTCGGCGCCCTGCAGAAGAAGGAGACGCGTGTCAGCCTCCAGCTGGAGTGCGACGGGCCGATCCGCGGGCTGCTCGCCGACGCAGAGGGCGGCTGGGTCCGGGGGTACGTGAAGAGGCCGCTGCTCGCGGTGCTCGGCGACGAGGGCGCCTTCCACTGGCGGCCGCTCCTGGGCAACAGCGGCTACCTCTCGGTCATCGGCGACCTCGGCGAAGGCGAGGTCTACCGGAGCAGCGTGGAGCTCCAGGCGTTCGAGCTCGGCAGGGACCTCGAGGGCTACTTCGTGGTCTCCGACCAGGTCGAGTCCGTGGTCCGGATCCGCACCGTCCCCGCCGGTCCGGAGGTGCTGGGTGCCGCGGGCGGGGTCCTGCTCCAGAAGCTTCCCGGCGGAGACGCGGGCGCTCTGGCCGATGCGGGGCGTCGTCTGGGTCCGCAGCTGCTGGACCGCGCGCTCCTCGATGCGAACGGTTCCGGGCCGGCACTGCTCCGGGCGCTCTTCCCTGGCGCCGAGGTGGATGTCCTGGCGAAGCGGCCGCTCGAGTTCCGCTGTGGCTGCTCACGGGAGCGGGTCCACCGGGCGCTCCTCGCCCTCGGGCGGGCCGAGCTGGAGGATCTCCTCGCGACCGAGGGTCAAGCGGAAGCCACCTGTGAGTTCTGCACCACCCGGTACGTCATCCCTGGCGCCGAGCTGCGGACGCTGATCGCCGGAGCGTCGCCGGGCTAGGCTTCTCGCCGTCCATGCCTCGATCGACCCGGCGCCGGCCGGCCCCCGACCAGACGTTCTCGCCCCAGACCGAGCTCCCCCGCGGGTTCCTCGGGCAGGACCGGAGCAGCGCGCGCAGCCTGGTCCGGGAGATGACCTGGGCGCAGTTCGACGAGACGGTGAAGGCCCTGGCCCGGGAGATCTCGGCGACCTACAGCTGCGACATGGTCGTGGGCATCGCACCCGGTGGGCTCTACGTCGGGTCGGCGCTGGCCGGCGCGTTCGGAAAGCCGTTCCACCCGGTGCGCATCCTCGGGCGGACCCGCGATCCGCTCACCGGGCGGATGCCCAAGGTGATGGCGATGCCGCGCGAGGTGAAGGGCGCGCGCATCCTCCTGGTCGACGACGTCGTCGCCTCGGGGATGACGCTCCGGCGGGCGATCGACGTCGCGCGAAAGGCGGGCGCGCGGCAGATCCGCACGGCGACGCTGCTCAGCAGGGACCAGGGTGCGTCGGCGGACTGGACGGTGCTGGTGATGGATTCACCGCTCGTCTTCCCCTGGGACTACGGTCCGGTCACCGAGGACGGACGCTTCGATCTCGCGCCGGAGCCGGCGCCGTCGCGCGCCCGGTCGCGGGCGTGATCATCGGCACTGCCGGGCACGTCGACCACGGCAAGACGTCGCTGGTCAAGGCGCTGACCGGCATCGACACCGACCGGCTTCCCGAGGAGAAGCGGCGGGGCATCACCCTCGAGCTCGGCTTCGCGCACCTCGCGCTTCCCGACGGCACGGTGGCAGGCGTCGTGGACGTGCCGGGCCACGAGCGCTTCGTGAAGGCGATGGCGGCCGGCGCGGGTGGGGTCGACCTCGCCATCCTCGTGGTCGCGGGGGACGAGGGCGTCATGCCGCAGACGCGCGAGCACCTCGACATCTGCCAGCTCCTGGGCGTCCGGGCGGGAGTCGTCGCACTCACCAAGGCGGATCTGCTGGAGGGGCTGGGGGACGACTGGCGAGCCCTGCTCGACGCGGACCTCGCCACGTTGCTCGCGGGGACCGTGCTGGAGCAGGCGGAGGTGGTCCCCGTCTCGGCGCGGAGCGGCCAGGGCCTGGACGCGCTGCGGGCCGCCCTCGGGCGCGCGGCGGCGGCGGTGCAGCGGCGTCCCGCCGACGGGCCGCTCTTCCTGCCGGTGGACCGGGCCTTCACCATCAAGGGCTTCGGCACCGTGGTCACCGGGACGCTGCTGTCGGGCATGGTGGAGCCTGAGGCCTCGGTGTCGCTCCTGCCCGGTCTGGCGGGACCGTTCCGGGTGCGCGGGGTCCAGACGCACGGACAGACCGTCGCGCGAGGCGCCGCGGGTCAGCGCACCGCCGTGAACCTGCCGGGTGTCGCGACGCAGGACGTCCGGCGCGGGATGGTGCTGGTGCGGGCGGGGGAGCTGCCCGAGACGCGCTCGCTCGACGTGGAGCTCACGCTCCTCCCGGCGGCGGAGGCGGCGCTCCCACGTCGCCGCACGCTCCTGCTCCACCTCGGCACGGCCCAGGTGGAGGCGCGACTCACGCTGATCGATCTGCCCGAGCTGGCTCCGGGAGAGACGGGGCTCGCGCAGCTGCGGCTGCAGGCGCCGGTCGCCGCGCTTCCCGGTCAGCGGTTCATCCTTCGCGGTGCGCGACCGCTGCCCGGCCGCGGGGCCACGCTGGCCGGGGGGCGGGTGCTCACCATCGGCGCACCCCGGCGGCGCCGTGGCGCGGCCGAGCTGCTGGCGCCGATGCGCGGCGAGGACCTGGATGCGCGGCTCGTCTGGCTCGCGCGGCAGTCCGGATACCGGGGCATGACCTCGGGGGAGCTCGCAGTGCGGACGGCCAGCGCGCCGAAGACCGTGCAGCGCGCGCTCGACGTGCTGAGCAGCAAGGGCCAGGTTCTGCTGATCGATCGCGAGCGGCGGCTCTACCTGGCCGGAGAGACGTTCGTCGCGCTCCAGGCACGCGCGCTGGCGCTGCTCCAGTCCTTCCACGACCGCGCGCCGCTGGAGGATGCGCTGCACCGGGAGGAGCTGCGGCAGCGGCTCTCCCACGACCTGGACCCGCGGCTCCTCGGGCGGCTGGTGCAGGCGCTGGCCGAGCGTGGGTCGGTGGAGTCGATCGGCGAGGGCCTCAGGCTGAAGGGCAGGGGGCGGAGCCTGTCTCTGGACGAGGAGGCCGCCCGGACCAAGGCGGTGGCGGCGATCGCCGCGGGAGCGCTGGCGCCACCGACGCTGGCGGAGATCGGAAGGATGCTGTCACTGCCGGTCGATCGCGTCGCGGGGCTCCTGCAGGGGCCGATCGCGGATCACACCGTGGTGAAGGTGAGCGAGGAGCTGTGCTTCCACGGCTCGGCGATCGCCGAGCTGAAGCAGCGCCTCGTGGCGCATCTGACGGAGCACAGGGAGATCACCACCCAGCAGTTCAAGGAGCTGGTGGGCGGCAGCCGCAAGTTCGTCATCCCGCTGTCGGAGTACTTCGACCGGGAGAAGGTCACCCTCCGGGTCGGCGAGAAGCGGCTCCTCCGGAGGTCGTGAGGGCCGACGAGGTGCCCCGACGAGGTGTCTGACACCTCGTAACGGACACCTCGTAACGGACCCATCCGGCGCCGGACCCCTCCACGAATGGTGTCAAACACCTCAGATTCCTCCGTGAATCCGGTGGCTTGAAATCGAGATTGCATAGCTGCATGAAGTAACTTACCAGTCAGTTACATGGAGCGACCGCAGACAGCAAAGCGGTGGGAGCGCCGGAAGGACGCGCGGCCGGCCGAGATCGTCGCCGCCGCGCTGCAGCTCTTCGCCGACCGCGGCTTCGCCGCCACCCGCCTGGAGGACGTCGCGACCGTCGCCGGGGTGAGCAAGGGCACCGTCTATCTCTACTTCGAGAGCAAAGAGCAGCTCTTCGAGGCCGTCGTCCGCGAGTCGGTCGCCCCCAACATCGCGCGCGCCGAGGCCCTGGTCGAAAGCTGGGAGGGCCCCACGCCCGACCTCCTCCGCGGCCTCTTCGCCTTCATCGGCGGCGTGCTCGAGACGCCCATCACCGGCGTGATGAAGCTCATCGTCTCCGAGGCGGGCAACTTCCCGCAGCTCGCCCGCATGTACGCGGACCTCGTGCTCCGGCGCGCCTTCGCTCTCATGCGCCGCATCCTCCAGCGCGGCGTCGAGCGCGGGGAGTTCCGCTCGATCGACGTGGAGGCCACGATCCCGCTCGTGGTCTCGCCCGTCGTGCTCCTCGGCGTCTGGAAGCACTCGTTCGGCGCGCACACGGACCTGGCGCTCGATCGGCGCCGCGTCCTCGAAGCGCATTGCGAGAACTTGCTCCGTGGCCTCGCCGCGGACCCAGGAGGTCGGCCATGAAGCGCGTGCTCACCCTCGCCGCCGTGCTGGCCCTCGCCGGATGCAGGAAGCCCGAGGGCGTCTTCCACGGCTGGGCCGAGGCCGACGAGAGCCGCATCGCGCCGCTCACCACCGGGACCCTCACCCGGCTCGCCGTCGAGCGCGGCCAGACCGTGGACGCCGGCACCGTCCTCTTCACCCAGGACTCCGACGCCGAGCGCGCGGCTCGCGACGAGGCGGCCGCACGCCTCGCCCAGTCTCAGGCCCAGCTCGCGAACCTCGAGGCGGGCGGTCGCTCCACGGAGCTCGACGCCGCCCTCGCCCAGGTCCGCGAGGCGAGGAGCGCGCTCGAGCTCGCCCAGTCCGACCTCCGCCGCACCGAGCAGCTCGCCAGGGACGGCGCGGCCACCCAGCAGCGCCTCGACCTCTCCCGGTCCACCTCCGAGCAGTCCGCCGCACGGCTCCACTCCGCGGAGGCCCGGCTCCGCTCCTTGCAGATCCCGCTGGGACGCATCCAGGAGATCGATGCGCAGCGCGCCGCCACCGAGATGGCCCGTGCGGCGCTCGCCTCCGCCGAGTGGAAGCTCCAGCAGCGCACCGGCTCGGCCCCGCTCCCGGGCCGGGTGCTCGACACCTACTACCGGACCGGCGAGATGGTTCCCGCCGGCGCGGCGGTGCTCTCGCTCCTGCCCGACGGTGCGCTGCGCGTCCGGTTCTTCGTTCCCGAGCCGCAGCTGTCCTCGGTTCGCCTCGGCGCCCCGGTGCGCGTCCGCTGCGAGGGCTGCCCGGCCCCGCTCGATGCCCAGGTCAGCTTCGTGTCTCCGAAGCCCGAGTACACACCGCCTGTGGTCTACGCCGGCGACGCGAAGAGCAAGCTCGTCTTCCTCGTCGAGGCGCGCTCGTCCGCCCTCCAGGGCCTCCACCCCGGACAGCCCCTGGACGTCCAGGTGGTGCGATGACCGCGTCCGCGCCCCCGCTCGCCATCGACGTCCACGGCCTCCGGAAGTCCTTCGGTCCGCGTGCCGTGGTCCAGGGCCTCGATCTGCGCGTGGCGCGGGGACAGATCTGCGGATTCCTCGGCGCCAACGGCAGCGGGAAGACCACCACCCTCCGGATGCTGTGCGGGCTGCTCACGCCGGACGCCGGTGAGGGGACCTGCCTCGGACTGGACGTGCGGAGGGACGCGCCGCGCATCCGCCGCCGCGTGGGCTACATGACCCAGCGCTTCTCTTTCTACGAGGACCTCACCGTCCAGGAAAACCTCGACTTCGTCGGTCGCCTCTACGAGCTGCCCGATCGCGAGCGGCGCATCGACGCCGTCCTCGAGCGGGCAGGGCTGACCGACCGGCGGACCCAGCTCGCCGGCGAGCTCTCCGGTGGGTGGAAGCAGCGCCTCGCCCTGGCCGCCTGCGTCCTCCACGAGCCGGAGCTCCTGCTCCTCGACGAGCCCACCGCCGGCGTGGACCCGAAGGCCCGCCGCGAGTTCTGGGATCTCATCCACGCCCTGGCCGGCGAGGGGATCACCGTCCTCGTCAGCACGCACTACATGGACGAGGCCGAGCGCTGCCATCGCATCGTCTACCTCTCCGGAGGCAGGCTGGTGGTGGAGGGCTCAGCGCCCGAGGTCATCGCCCGCTCCGGGCTCATCACCTTCGTCGGCACCGGCGACGGCCTGTCCGAGGCGTCGGCCGCCCTCGAACACGCTCCGGGCGTCGAGTCGGTCGCGATGTTCGGTCAGACGCTCCGCGTGAGCGGCACCCACCGCGCCGCGCTCGAGCAGGCGCTCCAGCCCTGGCGCACCCGCGCAGGCCAGAGCTGGACCGAGGAGCCTCCATCGCTGGAGGACGTCTTCATCCACCTCCTGTCGGACCGGAGGTTCGCCGCATGAACCTCTCGTTCCATCGCTTCGTCGCCGTGCTCCAGAAGGAGCTCATCCAGGCGCGGCGCGATCGCTTCACCCTCGCGCTGATGGTGGGGATGCCGCTGGTGCAGCTTTTCCTGTTCGGGTTCGCCATCAACACCGACCCGAAGCACCTGCCCACCGCGCTGGTGATGGGCGACGACTCACGGCAGGCACGCTCCCTGGTCGAGTCGATGCGGGCCACCGAGTACTTCGACATCTCGCAGCCCGTCTCTCCCGCCGACGCCGAGCGCGCGATGGCACGCGGCGACGTGCTCTTCGTCCTCGAGCTACCGGTGGACTTCGCCCGGCGGGTGGAGCGCCGGGAGCATCCCGCGGTGCTCCTCGCGGCCGATGCGACCGACCCCACCGCCGTCAGCAGCGCGTTCGCCGCGGCCGCCGGCGTGGGACAGGGGCTGCTCGCCCGCGACCTGCCCGGCGCCGGTCCTCCGCCGCAGCCGTTCGAGTGGCGGGTCCATCGGCGCTACAACCCCGAGAGCATCACCGCGTACAACATCGTCCCAGGCCTCATCGGCACGCTGCTCACCTTCACCCTCGTCGTCATCACCGCGCTGGCGGTCACCCGCGAGCGCGAGCGCGGCACCATGGAGAACCTCCTGGCGATGCCGGTGCGCCCCCTCGAGGTGATGCTCGGCAAGATCGTCCCCTACATCTTCCTCGGCTACGTGCAGGTGGCGCTGATCCTCGCGGCTGCGGTGGGCGTGTTCCAGGTCCCGGTCCACGGCTCGGTGCTCCTGCTGCTCCTCGGCCTCGGCCTGTTCATCGCCGCGAACCTCGCCGTGGGCTTCACCTTCTCCACCCTGGCCCGGAACCAGCTGCAGGCCATGCAGCTGGCGGTGTTCTTCATCCTCCCCTCCATCCTGCTCTCGGGATTCATGTTTCCCTTCGCCGGCATGCCAGCCTGGGCGCGGGTCATCGGCGAGATGCTCCCCCTCACCCACGCGCTCCGGCTCATCCGCGGCATCCTCCTCAAGGGAAACGGTCCTCTCGACGTCGTGCCGCACCTGTGGCCGCTGATGCTCTTCTCGGCAGTGGTGGGAACGCTCGCCATTCGCGGCTACCGGCAGACCCTCGACTAGAATTCCGGCGGAGCAAGAGGAGCCTCGCCGCTGACCACCGCCGGCCCTGACGACACCACCTCCCTCGACCGGCTCTCGGTCCTCGACTGGATCGGCGTCGTGCTCGTGGCGGGCTCCGCGCTCGCGTCCGTGGCGGTGCCGCTCGTGGTGGGACCGATGTTCCAGCGGCTCTCGGACTCGC
>CAZDSB010000118.1:0-4916 GCA_964507515.1 uncultured Myxococcaceae bacterium | reverse complement strand
TACAACAGCATGCTGGATCGGATCGAGGGGGCCAGGCTGGAGGCCGACAGCGCCCAGGCTGCCTTCAAGTACCGTTACGCGGTCCTCAAGCCTCCACAGAAGCCACGCGGGCCGGTCAAGCCCAAGGCAGGGGCGATCATTCCCGCGAGCGTCCTGGCCGGGCTGGTCCTCGCCGTCATCGGGACTGCGCTGGTCGATCTCGCCTCCCGGAAGGTGGTCGAGCCCTGGCAGGTCGAGCACGGCATCGGTGTGCACTTGCTCGGCGAGATCGGGGACGTGTGATGGAGGTGAAGCCGCCGGAGATCCAGGACGTGCTCGGTCCGAGCTTGCTCGATCCAGTTGAGAGCGCGCTCGTTGCCGCTGCTCGTCTCCGGGCGGAGCAGCTCGGCCAGGCGCAGGACCTGAGCATGTTGCTGTTCTCCCTGCTCGTTCGGCCCTGGAGCAGCCTCGCGATCGTCTCCCCGGGCGGCGATCCCGACCGTGCGTGGCGCCTCACGGAGAAGCTCGTCAAGGCGGCGCAGCAGAGCCATTATCCGGCGCTGAGGGCGGTGAACCTCCTCGATCTCGGCACCGAGCGGGCATCGAGCATCGCCCGCACCGTCGACAAGCTCAGCGCGCTCGGAGAACGCAAGCGCTTCATCATTGCCCTGGCGGATCCGATGGCGAGTCCCATCGCCGTCCGTGTGCTGGCCGTCTGCGAAGCGGCGCTCCTGGTCCTGCAGCGGGGACGGAGCCGGATCCCCGATGCTCGGCGGACCGTTCAGCTGATCGGCCGCGAGCGAATCATGGGCGCGGTGCTCTGCTCGCGCTGAGCGCCAGCGAGGTCGGGGCGACCACCGGGGCCTCCATCGCGGTGCCTTCGAAGTGGCGCTTGAGGGCAAGGAACCGCTTCTCGAGCAGGTGGTAGCTGAGCAGCGCGATCACCAGGGAAACTCCCACCCCGATGATCGGTCGGGCGGCGATGACGGCGGCGTGATTTCCGAGCGAGGCCTCCAGCCGCGCGTCCAGCCCGATCTCGACGAAGTACCAGGTCAGGATGCCGTGGTAGACGTACAGGCCGTAGCTGTACTTGCCGAAGAAGCGCAAGAGGCGGCCCTGGAAGGCGCGGGCGATCAGGTGAACCGGCGCCTTGAGAGACAGCAGCGTCAAGGCTCCGAAGAACAGACCGTAGAGGGAATTGCGGATCTGATGCAGCACCGGCAATCCCCACTTCACCGTCGCGCAGAACGCCGAGAGCACGAGGATGGCCGCGCCGAGACCGAGCGCTGCCCGCCCGGATCGGTCTGCCCAGGGCCCCAGCCCTCCTTCTCGCCGGACGAGGAGCGCAAGGATGCACCCGACGCACAGCGTGTCGATGCGGCACGGGGTGAGAACCGCGATCGCCACCTCGCCGACCCCTGCCGCCGCCAGGCAGATCCGCAGGGCCAGCCCTCCCACCAGTACGCCCAGGCAGATCCGCTCCAGCACCGAGCGGCGAAAGGTGAAGACCACCATCGGCCAGAGCAGGTAGAAGTGCTCCTCGATCGCCAGCGACCAGAAGTGGGTGACGTAGGTGAGTGCGGACCAGGACGCGGTCGCGGCGACGTAAAAGTTGGAGGTGTACGTCCACAGCCAGGCCTGATGGCTGCGTGCCACCTCGAGCAGTGGCGACGGCGTGACGACCCAGGGCAGGAACACGAAGAGGCACGCCAGGACGAAGTAGTAGAGCGGAAAGATGCGGAGGGTCCGCCGCGCGTAGAAGTTCCTAAAGTAGCTCGGCTGACCCTTGGCCTCGAGGAGCAGCCCGGTGATCAGGAAACCGGAGAGGACGAAGAAGAGGTCGACCCCGAGCAGCCCGTAGCCGGCTGCCTTGACCACCACCCGCTGCATCGCCGTGTTCGCCTGGGCGTCGCCCACGAAGTGCACCGCCATCACCATCAGGATGGCGGTCCCCCGGACTCCATCGAGGCCGGCGAGATGTCCAGTCAGTCGGACCGTGCTCTCCGATCGCACCGGGGCAGCTTAGCGTCCGGGTGGCGGGCCTCAATCGGCCAGCGGTCGCGGACGAGCGGGTTCCGGGCGACCCATCGTGCAAAGTACAGGCTGTAGAGCGTCGAGGCCTGCCAGTCGAGCGAGACCTCGTTGGTGGAGAAGCTGTCGTTGTCCGTGTAGCGACCCTCGAAGGGGGTCTGCTCGTCACGGGGAAAGGCCGGGTCCCCGAAGTAACCCCAGAGGGGAATCGGGCGAGCCAGAACATTGGAGCCATCCGTCGGCTCGGGGACTGCATTGGGTCCGCCGGCGACCAGCCCGGGAAAGAGAAACGGGTCGGCCCGGAGCGTCGCCAGCCAGTGGTGAAACGCCCGGGTGTGGGCGTGGGTGACGCCGGGCAGACCGCTCACGTACGAGAGGTTCAGGTAGTTGCGGCCGAGCGCATGGTGGACGTTGGCCAGTGCCTGTGCACAGTCCGCGCCGCTCCTGGCCGGATCGCGCAGACAGACCTCGATGCTCGAGGAGCCGGTGCGGGTGAAGGCCGCTCCGATCGACCCCCAGTGGGTGGGTCCGGAGCGCTCGAACGGATCCTGTTCCCCCTGGACCCGAGTCCAGGCGGCTCGGTCCTTCAGCCGTTCGAGGATGGCCGCCTTCCGCGAGAGCTCGCCTGCCGGCGCCCGGAGATAGATGCGCGCGGCGAATCCGTTCACGTTCAGGTAGCTGGGATCGGAGGTCAGCTCGACGTCGTTGCGCTCGAAGTCCTCTCGGAACCTCGGCTCGCCGGTGGCGAGCAGCATGCCGGCGGCCGCGTACATCCGGGTCTGACGCCCGACCGTCACGTCGCCGTCGGCGCGGTAGGCAGGACAGGTGGGCCCATCGGAGGCCTCGGGATGGGCATCGAGGTAGTGAACGCCTCGGCGGGCCGCTGCGAGAAGGCGGATGGCGTAGGTGGGGTCGAACCGGCGCCAGAGCGTGGCTCCGGAGGCGAGGGTGCCCACCGCCCGCGCGGTGGCCAGCGTTCCCACCTCGCCCGCCCGGTATGGCGGACCGGCCTCGGGGGAGTTCGTCCCGTAAGGGCCGTAGGACTCGAGGCAGGTCGAGTTCCGGAACCCTCCGCTCTCGTCCTGGACGGAGAGGAGCCAGTCCAGACCCCAGCGCGCCTCGTCCAGGAGGTCCGGAACCCCATTGCCGGATTCGGGGATGCCGGTGTCGTCGTCCGAGGGAGAGAAGTCGGCGTACGTCTCCAGCAGCCAGAACGCCGCGGTGTTCAGCGAGGCGCTGTAGAGGGAGAAGTCGCCCGCATCGTGCCACCCGCCGCGGACTCCGTCCGGGGCGCGGGCCGCGTCGGTGCCGTGCGTCCACGGACCCTGGGCATGAACGCGATCGATGGGCGTGAAGGCGCGCTGGAAGTAGAAGGCTCGCTGCACCGCCCGCACGGCGGGATCGTAGACGTCCGGGCCGATCGAGAACGGATGGCTCTGCAGCGCGCCGGCCACGATGCGGTAGCGGCCAGGGGTGGCGAGCGCGGAGAAATCTCCCATCCAGACCGTCTTCACGGTGCCCAGCTCGGGGGTGTGCAGCTCGCAGTCGGGAGAGCCCTCGAAGGCAGTGCTGCCGTCCGCATCGCGGACAACGCGAAAGGAGCCGAAGGCGCCCGGGGAGCTGAACCGCTTCTGCATCCCCGGGGCGTAGCCCACCTGGGAGGCCGCCAGGAACGCGAACGGTGGGAGCACGGCGCGGAGACGTGCTCGCTGCTGGAGCGGCCACCACGCCAGCGTGGCGCGCGCCGCCTTCTTGATCACAGCCGGTCCGGCGGCTGCTCCGAGCAGCACCACGATGGCGGGGATCAGGAGGACGATCCACACGGGCCGAGCTCGGGTCACCGGCACCTCGATCGACCGTTCGGCGGCATCAGGGCTGCGTGAACGGAGTTCCGGCGTCGAACCGAGCCTTGGCCGGCAGGGTGTGGAGCTTGGTGTCCCCCGTTGGATCGACCCAGGGCCAGGTGTAGCCCTTGCCGGCGTCGAAGAAGGCCGGTTTGCGGGTGAGATAGAGCGACGGCGGCAGCGTGCGGGTGGAGATGTCCGGGTCCCACTTCACCGAGTTGGTGAGGTAGTCGAAGTTGCCGTGGCGAATGGTCGTGGCCGCGACCTGTGGATCGACGGGGTAGGGTGCCCAGTCGTCCCACCCGAGCAGCCAGATGGAGCGCTTGCGCATCGTGCCGCTCTCGTAGACCCACCCGTCCATCTGTCCCGGCGCACCGAGCACGTTGCCCACGAAGCTGTGCCAGTAGGAATAGAACGCCGCCGCGGCGCAGCGCATCGGTCCGTTCTTTCCGTCAACGTCGCCGAAGTCCCGGCGGATGCCCCGGAGCTGGTTCCGGAACACGGTGTGGTAGATGGCGTTGCCGTGCGTCTTGTCCGAGTCGAAGTTGAAGCCGTAGTTCCCCTCGAACAGCACGTGGTGCGGCCCCACCATGTGTGAGGCGTTCAGCCCCACCTCGATCCATCTGGTATTGGTGTTGATGTATCCGTCGTCGACGTAGTTGTAGCCGAAAACCGACGCCGTGCCTGCGGAGCGGGCCACCATCACCTTGTTGGCCTTGAGGATGATGGAGTTCTCCACCAGCACCTCGGAGCTTCCGGCCCCGAGGCTGATCGCGTAGCCGGCGCCACCGGGCTGGGCCCACGCCGCGTCGTGGATGTAGGACTCGCGAATCTCCACGCGGAAGGACGAATTCACTGCGAAGCCCTCGCCGTGCCAGACGGTGTTCTCGACGTTCCTGGCCCAGCAGTTGGCGGCCCACTCGAAACGGACGTTCCCGTTGTCCCCGCCGATGACGGTGACGTCTTCCAGACCGGCGTTCTGGGTGTGGGTGTAGCCGAGGGTCGTGAGCTGGGCACCCCGGGATGCGCGGTAAGAGATGTGAAAAGGCGTGTTGAAGAAGA
>CAZDSB010000117.1:0-7952 GCA_964507515.1 uncultured Myxococcaceae bacterium | reverse complement strand
GCGGCACGCTCGCGCTCGGACTGCAGAGCCTCCGCGCGAGGCGCCACCACGCCATGGCCTTGCTGCTCGCCGGGCCGGTGCTGATCCTGCTGCTCGAGGAGACCGGGCTGGAGAGCTGGTCACTCAGCTCGCCCTGGCCGGCGTTCTACCGGATGGGCCAGGCGATGGTGGCCCTCGGCCTGCTCTCGACCGTCCCCCTGTGGCGAGTTCCAGGGTTGGTGAGCCTCGGTCGCCGCTCCCTCGGCGTCTACGTCGCCCACCTGGTCGTGCTCTACGGGTGGGCGGGGGATGCCGGCCTGGTCACGCGCTGGGCGCACCAGCTGTCGATGCTCCAGGCCCTCGGGATGGCCGCCGTCGTCCTGGTGACGGCGGTGGCGATGGCCCAGGGTGTCCCGGCCGCACTGCGCTGGCTGGAGGAGAACACCGCGCCCCGGTGGCAGCAGCCCTCGGGCGAGCGGGCTGAGGCATAGCCGATGGTCTCGGCTATGAGCCCACCGAGATGCGCGAGACGCCGCGCGCCTGCAGCCAGGCACGAATCCGCGTCCGCTGATCACCCTGGAGCACCAGGGACTCGCCCTCGACCGTCCCCCCGCAGCCCAGCGCCTGCTTCATCGCCAGGAGCCACGCGGCGCGCTCGACCGGCGTGAGCGCGAGCTGCTCGACGACGGTGGCCTCCTTGCCTCCCCGGCCCTTGCGCTCGTAGCGCACGACGGCCCGGGACGGCCCCTTCGGCGGGGGTGCCTTCCCTGGCTCGGTGCGCTCCTGCGACGGGAGCGCCTCTCGCAGCGAGGCGAGACCGGAGAACGCCGCGTTGAACGGGCCGCGCTGCTCGTCCGGCGGCGGCGCCTTCTTCCGGCTCACTGCGGCGCGACCGGGCGGCGTGCCGGGGGCAACGCCGAGGTCAGCACCGGTGCCGTCGGGTCTCCGCTGGCCATGGTGAGCGCGTAGAGGAAGACCGGCGAGGCGTAGGCCGGCTTGCCGTTGATGACGACGATCGGCGTGCCGGTCGGGTTGTAGAGGCTGGCGTACTTGATGTCGTCCTGGAGCTTCGCCGCGGTCTCGGGGCTGGCGATGCACGCCTCGAGCTGCCCGCGCGACACCGAACCCGAGCTCGCGATGGTGAGGAGCGATTCGCGGGTGAGCGTCTTCTGCGCGGCGAAGAGCTTGTCGCGGAGGCTCCAGAAATCGGGGGCCTTCTCGAGGCAGATCAGCGCGAGCGAGCCCGCGCAGCGCAGGCCATCGCCCTTCTGGGGGACCTCGGGGTTGCAGGCCCCGTCGAGCGGGTACTGCCGCGGCTCCACCGCGAGGCGTCCCTGCGGGACCGCCGCCTGCAGCTCCTCCACCGCGTCGTTCAGGTGGCGGCAGTGCGGGCAGAGGATGTCCGTCCACTCCACCAGGTGAACCGGGGCGTCCGCGGGTCCCTTCAGCACCCGGGCCCTCGGGAGCAGGTCGGGCTGGGTGGGGGCTGGCGTGCGCGCGAAGTTCGCCAGCGCGTCGGCGAGCGCCTGCTTCTCGGAGGCGGGGCGGCTGGCGAGGAACTGCGAGACGTCCTTGCTCGTGCCGCCGCTCTTGCTCGCACTCCGGGGCGGCAGGGCGCCGGAGGGCCGCGACGGCGCGAAGAGCAGGAGGATGCCCCAGCAGATCGCGGTCACCGTTGCAGGAAGCCCCAGCGCCCGCGCCCACTCACCCGAGGCGGGCGCGAAGGCGCCGGGCAGGGCCGCCAGCGCGACCCCTGCATAGCCGAGCACCAGGACGTATGTGCCGAGGCAGGTGAGGCACAGCGCCCCGGCGCTGATCGACCCTGCGACGAGGGTGATGCACGCGAGCGCCGCGACGATGCCCACCGCGCGGACGGGAAGCACCGCGGGACGGACCGGAAGGCCACTGCGCGCGCGCCAGAGCAGGGCGCCGGCGCACACGGCCGCCGCGATGCCCCACACGACCCCGAGGCCCGCCACCGGCAGGCCGGTCAGCCCGCTGAGCCGCTGCGCGAAGGGGCTGGTCCACACGGTCTCGCAGTTCACCGTGGCGTTGATGCTGCAGACCGCGGTGCCGCCGGCCTCGACGCTGCGCAGCTCCACCCACTGGAAGATCGACAGTCCGAACTCCACCAGCCCGAGTCCGAGCAGGGTCCATGGGGCCCAGCCCCGGACCGTCTCCAGCGGTTGCTTTGCCCGCTTCGTCATGTCCTCTCCGGCGGAGGAGTCATCAGCACCAGCACCCGCGCATCGACTTGCCCGGCGTTCCGCAGGCCATGCGAGCTGCCCGCGGGACACAACACCGCATCCCCCTCGCGAAGTTCCCGCTGCTCGCCGTCCAGCTCGACCGTCGGCCGGCCGTCGAGCACCACGTACACCTTGTCCGACGAGCCATGGGCATGCGGCGTCTGGGCCTGACCTGGACGGAGACAGTACACGTCCAGGAAGAACCGCTCGGTGGTGAAGAGGTTGTGCTTCTGGAGCTTGGCCTCGGAGAAGCCGCGCACGTCGGGGAGGTGCTGGACCTTCACGACGCCCTTATATAGCTGCGGTACGCATGGTTCCGCTCCCCCTCCATGACCGGCATGTCTCCCTGAGCGCCACCTTCGGCGACCTCAGGGGCCGGGAGGTGGTCATGGCCGTCCCCGGCCGGGACGAGGACCGGGCCCTGCGCACGGGCGCCGGGCTGTTCGACGCCTCGGCGCGGGAGGTGGTCCGCATCACGGGACCGGACCGGCAGAGCTTCCTCCAGGGCATGGTGACCCAGGACGTGGACACCCTAGCGAGCTCCGCGGTGGCGGACGCGGCCCTGCTCACGCCCAAGGGGGCGATGGTGGCGGACGCCCGCGTGGTGAAGCGGCCGGACGATCTGCTGCTGCTGACCGAGCCCGGCTACGGGCCGGTGGTGCGGGAGACCCTCCAGAGGTACCTCATCAGCGAGGACGCCGAGCTGTCGGACGCGACGCCCGCGTTCGGGCAGCTGTCGGTGGTGGGTCCGGAGGCCGAGCCGCTCGTGGCCCGCGTGCTCGAGCTCGGTGCTCCGGCCGGCAACGCGCTCCGGCCGTTCGACGCCGGCGGGACGACGGCGTGGGCGCTCCCCCAGGGGTTGCTCCTCCCTGGGGTGGACCTCCTCGTCCCGGTGGAGGCGCTCGGCCCCGTGTTCGACCGGCTGCTGCAGGGGGGCGCGACGCCGGTGGGTTTCACCGCGCTCGAGGTGCTCCGCGTCGAGCGGGGGACGCCGCGCTTCGGGGCGGACATGGACGAGAAGACCATCCCCCTCGAGGCGAACCTCGAGCGGGCCATCCACTACCAGAAGGGCTGTTACATCGGGCAGGAGGTCATCGCCCGGGCCACCTTCCGCGGCCACGTGAACCGCCACCTGGTGGGCCTGCGCTTCGCCGGACCCGCCCCTGCGACCCACACCGAGCTGTTCACCGGCGACCGGCGCGTCGGCTGGGTCACCTCGGTGGTGGAGAGCCCGCGCCTGGGCACCATCGGCCTCGGGTATGCGCACCGCGACGTCGACCAGCCCGGCACCGAGCTCGCGCTGGCCGGCGGGGCTGCGCGGGCGACCATCGCCCCGCTGCCCTTTCCGGACTGACCGCACGGCGGCTGCGCATCCCCCCGCGCTCCCTGCAGAAGCGATGTAGGACATCCTGTTCTCGTGTCCGGGCTCTTGTGAGGACCCCGGGGAGGTCTGCTAAGCGTGGTTGCGGCGCGAGAGCAGGGCCGGCGCGCACGGGCGAGTGAATCGGCCCGCGAAGAACGGTCGCGATGTCCACCCTGCTCGCCCTCACCTCCCTCCTCCTGACCGCCGCTCCCACGGACGTTCCGCGCGCGGGGACCGAGTCGCTCGACCATCCGTTGCTCCTGGTGGCGCAGGCGCCGACCGGGGAGACCACCGTGCAGGCGGTCTCGGAGACGAAGGGGCGACCCACCCCGCGCACCGTCCGCGTGGTCTCCGAGGTGCTGGTCGCCGGCGCCGCGGGAACGCTCACCGGTGCGCTCGGCGGGTACCTGGGGTGCATCAGCTCGCTGTCGAAGAACGACAGCTGCTCGGAGGGGACGGTGGCCGCAGGCTTGCTCAGCGGCTTCGGCCTCGCGGTCGCGGCCATGGTTCCGCTGACCGGAAGCTACCTCGACGCGAACGGCTCGCCCTGGGTGAGCTGGTTCGGCGAGGCGCTGGGTGCGGGCGCGGCGTTCGGCATCGGCCAGGGCAGCACCAGCCGCCTGATGTGGGTGGCGCCGCCGCTGATGCTGGCCGGCGCGGTCATCGGTTACGAGCTGTCGGCGAAGCCGGGCGCGACACCCGCGCCGCCGCGCGCGACGAGTGTCGAGCGGATCTCGGTCGTCCCCTCCTTCGGCGCGGACGGCCGGACGGGGCTGGTGGTCGCCGGTCGGTTCTGACCGTCTAGCCCTTCACGCAGAGCACCTGCTTCAGCTCGGCGACGACCTCCACCAGGTCCTTCTGGTACTCCATGACCTGCTCGATCGGCTTGTAGGCGCCGGGGATCTCGTCGAGCACGCCGCCGTCCTTCCGGCACTCCACGCCGGCGGTCTGCTCCGCCAGGTCCTTGACGCTGAACTGCCTCCTCGCCTCGCCCCGCGACATCTTCCGTCCGGCGCCGTGGGAGGCGGAATGCAGCGACTCGGCGTTGCCGAGCCCGCGCACGACGAAGCTGCGCGTGCCCATCGAGCCCGGGATGACGCCGAGCTGACCAGCGCGGGCGGAGATGGCGCCCTTCCGTGTGACGAGCAGCGCTTCGCCGTGGTGCGTCTCCTCGGCGACGTAGTTGTGGTGACAGAGCACCGCCTCGTCGAAATGGACCTGCGGGAAGTGCCGGCGGATCACCTCCATGTAGAGATCGAACATCAGCCGGCGGTTGATCATGGCGTAGCGCTGCGCCCAGTCGAGGTCGTGCCGGTAGGCGGCCATCTCCTCCGTGCCGGCGAGGAAGACCGCCAGGTCCGGGTCGACCAGCGCCCAGTTGTGCTTCAGCTTCTTCGCGCGGGCCATGTGGACCTCGGCGAGCGACTTGCCGATGTTCCGCGACCCGGAGTGGAGCATCAGCCACACCCGGGCCTCGGTGTCGACGCAGAGCTCGATGAAGTGGTTCCCGCCGCCGAGCGAGCCGAGCTGCTTCGCCGCGCGGCGCCCGAGGTCCTTCACCGCCGGGTCGAGCTCGGCGAACCCATCGAGGAGCTCCTTCACCTCCGCCCTCAGACGAGGGTCCCGTGGCTTCACCAGCTCGTCGTGGGCGTCGAACCCGACGGGGATGGCGTCCTCGAGGTCGGAGCGGATGCGGCGGAGGCTCTCCGGGAGGTCCGCGGCGCCGAGGCTCGTCCGCGTCGCGCCCATGCCGCAGCCGATGTCCACGCCCACCGCGGCCGGGGAGACCGCGCCGCGCATCCCGATGACCGAGCCGACCGTGGCGCCCTTTCCGAAGTGCACGTCCGGCATGACCGCGACGTGCGCGACCCACGGCAGGCTGGCGATGTTGCGGAGCTGGGTGAGCGCCTGCGACTCGACCTGCTCCACCGGGGTCCAGAGCCGGGCGTCCACCGTCTGTCCGCGGAGCCGGGCGAGGCTCATGCAGAGCTCTCCCCGTCCGAGCCGTGCACCCGGGCACCGGACAGCTGGACGGCCGTCCCTCGCCGGAGCGAGTTCGGGATCTCGGCGATCGCATCGACGCGCGCGACGAGCTCGCGGAGCGCCGCGGCCGGCGCGTCTCCCCACACCTCGACCGAGTAGCCGACACCGTCGGACGTCTGCGGATTGCCGCCGAACTCGCCCCACGCGGTGATGGCGACGCGGGTCAGGCGCAGCCCGAGGATCCGCGCCTCGCGAAAGAGGTCGTTGGACACGCACCCGGCGATGGCGAGGTGGAGCAGCTCGCCGCCGTTGAAGCCCAGGTCCTGGCCGCCGCCCTCCGACGGCCGGTCGATGACGACCGTGTGGCCGCGCGCCCATCCGAGCGCGGTGGCGGTCCCCGCCAGGCTGTCTGTCCGGACCTCGAAGTTCATGGGCTGCTCTCCTCGACTCGAGCGCGGGGCAGCATGGCAGCAACCCCCCGGCACTGATAAGCACCCCGAGGTCATGGTGAACGGCCGCTTCGCGCGGGCGACCTGGGGACTCGTCGCCTTCCTCCTCGCCGTCGTGGCGTGGGGGGCATTCGTGCGGGCCACCGGCTCTGGCGCGGGCTGCGGAGCGCACTGGCCGGTGTGCAACGGGCAGGTGCTGCCGCGCGCGCCGGCGCTGGAGACGATGATCGAGTTCAGCCACCGCGTGTCGAGCGGTCTGGTGACGCTCGCCGTGCTGGCGTGGGCAGTCTGGGGCTTCCTCGCCTTTCCGCGCGGGCACCGTGTCCGCCGGGGAGCCGTGCTCGGCGTCCTGGCCATCCTGGTCGAGGGAGCGATCGGTGCGGCGCTGGTCCTGTTCCGGCTCACGGGAAAGGACGAGTCGCTCACCCGGGCGGTGGTGATGGGGCTCCATCTGGTCAACACGTTCTTCCTCCTCGCCGTCGTGGCGCTGACCGGCGCGTGGGCGGGCGGCGTGGGCCGGCTGCGGCTGCGAGACCAGGGAGCGCTCGCGGTGCTGGTCCCGGCCGCGCTCCTGGGCCTGGTGGTGCTCGCGGTGAGCGGAGGCCTCGCGGCGCTCGGGGACACTCTCTTCCCGGCCAGCTCGCTCGCCGAGGGGTTCCGTCAGGACCTGTCGGGGAGCGCGCACGTGCTGCTCCGCCTGCGCGTGGTGCATCCGCTGCTCGCCGTGGCAGTGGGGACGCTGCTGCTGGTGACGGCCGCGGTCTGCGCGATGGTCCGGCCGGGGCACTCGGTCCGGCGAGCGGCAATCGCGCTCGGTGGGCTGGTGGTGCTCCAGCTCACGGCGGGGATGGTGAACCTGGCCTTGCTGGCTCCGGTGTGGATGCAGCTCGTCCATCTGGTATTGGCCGACGCGGTGTGGCTGGCGGCGGTGCTCCTCGGGGCGACGGCGCTGGCCGAGGATGCCCCCCGGCTCTCGGTCCCCGAGCTGGCGGAGCCAGGGTCCGCTTCCGTCCGGTAGCTCCGGGAGCCCCTTGGCGCCTCGCTCCGCCCGGGCGAGACTCGCCCTCAGCCCATGCGAATCGCCGTCCTGACCGGTGGAGGGGACTGCCCGGGTCTGAACGCGGTCATCCGTGCCGTCGTCCGCCGGGCGCAGAACCACCGGTTCGAGGTGCTCGGGCTCCGCGATGGGTGGAAGGGCCTCATCGAGGATCGGGTCTTTCCGCTGACCCGCGAGAACACGGCCGGCATCCTGCACCGGGGCGGCACCATCCTCGGGACCAGCCGGGTCAACCCGTTCACCCTCGAGGGAGGCGTGGAGAAGGTGCTGTCCAACGCCGCACGGCACGGCATCGAGGGGGTGGTCGCCATCGGCGGCGAGGGGACGCTGTCCGCGGCGGCACGCCTGTACGAGCACGGGCTGCCGGTCGTCGGCATCCCGAAGACGATCGACAACGACCTCAGCGGAACCGACTACACCTTCGGCTTCGACACCGCGGTCTCCATCGCCACCGAGGCGGTCGACCGGCTGCACAGCACGGCGGAGTCGCACAAGCGCGTCATCGTGGTGGAGGTGATGGGGCGCCACGTGGGGTGGATCGCCACGCACGCGGGCATCGCAGGCGGCGCCGACGTCATCCTCGTGCCCGAGGAGCCGGCAGATCTGGCCGTGGTGGCCGAGCACCTCAAGCGTCGCTATGCCGGTGGGACGAGCTTCAGCATCGTGGTGGTGGCGGAAGGAACGAAGATCCGGACCAGCCCGGACGAGCCGGAGCACGTCGTGACGTCCGGCGCGCTGGACGAGGCGGGCCGGGTCCGGCTCGGCGGCGTCGGGCAGTACGTCGCGGCGGAGATCGAGCGGCGCACCGGATTCGAGACCCGGGTCTCCGTGCTGGGTCACATCCAGCGCGGGGGTTCTCCGACGGCGCACGACCG
>CAZDSB010000116.1:0-2912 GCA_964507515.1 uncultured Myxococcaceae bacterium | reverse complement strand
GGCGTCTGCACCCCTCCGCGGACGGCCGACTTCAGCGCCCAGGGGCGGGCCTCACCACACCTGACTCGGAGCGGGACGGAGCATCACCGACATGGCAGTTCTCAGCGAGCGCAAGACGGCAGTCGTCCAGCAGTACCGCACCCACGAGACCGACACCGGGTCTCCCGAGGTGCAGGTGGCGCTGCTCTCCGAGCGCATCAACATGCTCACCGAGCACTTCAAGACGCACAAGAAGGACTTCCACAGCCGCCGGGGCCTCCTGAAGCTCGTCGGCCAGCGTCGTCGTCTGCTCGACTACCTCAAGACCAAGGACAACACGCGGTACCGGAAGCTCATCGAAGGTCTGGGCATCCGGAAGTAACGGCGGTTCGACATCACGTCGCCGGCGCGGCACGGAGCGTCGGCGCCTCCCGGTCCTCACCTGGGAGAGGAGTTTCCGGTTTCCGTTCGGAGCCGCCGACCCGAGGCACGAGGCGTCGGCGGCTGCGGTCAGAGACTGAAAGTTCCTTCTCCAGGAGCCGGGGCCAAACCCGAGCGTCACATCGGCCCGTGCCCGAGCAAGGAACGAGTCACATGCATCTGAAGAAGAGCGTCCGCGTCGGCGACAACGAGCTGGTCCTCGAGACCGGCAAGCTGGCGAAGCAGGCCGACGGGTCGGTCACCGTCCGCTACGGCGACACCATCATCCTCGTCACCGCGGTCAGCGCGAAGGAGAAGAAGGACGTCGACTTCCTCCCGCTCACTGTCGAGTACCAGGAGAAGCTGTACTCGGCCGGCCGCATCCCGGGGAGCTACTTCCGTCGCGAGGGCCGGCTGACCGAGAAGGAGACGCTGACCTCCCGCCTGGTGGACCGCAGCTGCCGCCCGCTGTTCCCCGAGGGGTACGCCTACGAGACCCAGGTCATCGCCGGGGTCGTCTCCTCCGACGCCGAGAACGAGGGCGACATCCACGGCATCACCGGCGCCTCCGCGGCCCTGATGGTCTCCGACATCCCGTTCAACGGCCCGATCGCTGGCATCCGGGTGGGCCGCGTGGGCGGACAGCTGATCGCCAACCCCACCGCCAAGCAGCGTGCGGAGTCCGACCTGGATCTGGTCATGGCGTGCAGCAAGGACGCCATCGTGATGGTCGAGGGCGGCGCGAACGAGGTGTCCGAGGCGGACATGGTGGCCGCGCTGGAGTTCGGCAAGGCCGCGGTTGCCCCGGTCCTCGAGCTGCAAGAGGCGATGCGCCGCGAGCTCGGCGTGAAGGTCCGGGAGTTCGACAAGGCCCCCGTCGCCGACGAGGGGCTCCGCACCCGCGTGCGCGAGCTGGCCATGCCGGCCATCGTCGCCGGGTACAAGATCCACGAGAAGCACGACCGCTACGGCGCGCTCTCCCAGGCCAAGAAGGACACCATCGCCCGGCTGAAGCAGGACATGGGCGAGGCCTTCACGCCCCAGGTCGAGAAGCTGGCCAAGGCGGTGGTCGAGGACCTCAAGTACGAGCACATGCGCGAGCTCACCGTGAGCGGTGGGCGCATCGGCGGCCGCCCGCACGACGTCGTCCGGAACATCACCTGCGAGGTGGGACTCCTCCCCCGGACCCACGGCTCGGCGCTCTTCACCCGCGGCGAGACGCAGGCGCTGGTCGCGGTCACCCTGGGCACGAGCGAGGACGAGCAGCGGCTGGAGCTGCTCTCGGGGATGACCTTCAAGCGGTTCATGCTCCACTACAACTTCCCGCCGTTCAGCGTGGGCGAGACCAAGCCGCTCCGTGGCCCGGGTCGCCGCGAGATCGGCCACGGCGCGCTGGCCGAGCGGGCGCTCCGCGGGATGCTGCCGAGGAGCGAGGACTTTCCCTACACGGTGCGCGTGGTCTCGGACATCCTCGAGTCCAACGGCTCCAGCTCGATGGCGAGCGTGTGCGGCGGAACGCTGAGCCTCATGGACGCGGGCGTGCCGGTCAAGGCGCCGGTGGCCGGCATCGCGATGGGTCTGGTGAAGGAGGGCGAGCGGATCGCCATCCTCTCCGACATCCTCGGTGACGAGGACCACCTCGGAGACATGGACTTCAAGGTCTGCGGCACGAAGGACGGAATCACCAGCATCCAGATGGACATCAAGATCACCGGGCTCACCACCGAGATCATGTCCCGGGCGCTGGAGCAGGCCCGTCGCGGCCGGCTGCACATCCTGGGTGAGATGCTGAAGGCCCTCGACGCGCCGCGGAAGGAGATCAGCAAGTACGCGCCGCGGATCACCACCATCATGATCCGGCCGGAGTTCATCAAGAACGTCATCGGGCCGGGCGGCAAGGTGATCAAGGACATCATCAACCGCACCGGTGCCTCCATCAACATCGAGGACTCGGGCCGCGTGGACATCGCCTCCAACAACTCCGAGGCGGTGCAGCAGGCGATCACGATGATCCAGGCGCTCACCCGCGAGGCCGAGGTCGGCAAGATCTACCTGGGCACCGTGCGGAAGATCGCCGAGTTCGGCGCCTTCGTGGAGCTGTTCCCCGGCACCGACGGGCTCATCCACATCTCCGAGCTCTCCGACAAGCGCGTGAAGAGCGTGTCGGACGTGCTGAAGGAGGGCGACGAGGTGATGGTGAAGGTCATCTCGATCGACCGCAGCGGGAAGATCCGCCTCTCGCGCAAGGAAGCGCTGGCCGAGCGCGCCGGCACCTCCGTGCCGCCCGCGCAGGGTGCCTCCTCCGAGGCGCCCAAGGCCAAGGCCTAGGACCTCTCCGTAGGCGTCAGGGGCGGACGGAAGGATGCGCCGCATGCGCGCCCCCCGTCCGCTCCGCACGTCGAGGCTCCGGTGACTCACGTCCGCATCCAGGTCCGGCGCGTGCGCACGCACGCCGCGCCACTTCCGCTCCCGCGCTACCAGAGCGAACAGGCAGCCGGGCTCGACCTCTACGC
>CAZDSB010000115.1:0-2738 GCA_964507515.1 uncultured Myxococcaceae bacterium | reverse complement strand
ACGATCTCCGGCACCGAGCGGTCCTGGAAGATGCGGCTCCGGACCCGTGTGTCGAGGCCGTGCAGCCGCGGGCGGAGCACGACCCGGTAGACGTGAAGCTCCTCCACCTTGCCCTGGTACGACCCGGCCTCGACGATGCCGTGGAAGATGCGGCTGCCGGAACCGTCGGCGTCCTGCAGCTGGAGGGCCGCCTCGGTCCAGAGCCAGTCCTTCACCGGCAGGCCCGGGTCGGCGCAGACGAAGCGCACCGAGACTTCGAACGGCTCGGACAGCGCCTCGCGCGCCGTCATCGACAGGACCCGGACGTCGTCCGGGAGGTCCTGCATGCTCAGCTGGGCGACGACCTGCATGCCACCTCACGCCCCGGACCACCCGGCGAGACAAGACGACGGCGGGCACCGAACCCCCACCGCCGGCGGGGGGCGGAGGTTAGCGCGGGCCGGGCAGTCCGGACATCCGCTCCAGCACCCGCCGGTCCACCAGCAGGCCCCGCCCGGCAAGCTCGCGGACCCGGTCCATCCAGCGAGGTCCTGGATCGTCCGCCGAGACGGCAGCCAGCGCGGTGCCGACGTCCGGTGCGGCGGCCAGCTCCCGGAGGAGGGAGAGGTCGTCGCCGTCGAGGGGACAGGTCGCGGCGAGCTCCCCGCGCCCGGGCTGGGCCTCGATGTGCGCGACCTCGCCTTCCAGGGTGAGCTGCGCGGGGAGCCGAAGGCCCGGCAGCGGGGCGAGGGGGACGGTGCGGAGCTGGCCGTCCGGCAGCACCGCGGCGTCGATGCCGGAGAGGAGCGCCTCCAGGGCCTGCGGCCCGTGGCCGTGCAGCCCGGAGACCGGGAGCTGGACGGTGAAGGCGGGCCGCCCCCCGGCGCGTCGCACGCAGGCGAGGACGTGCTTCCACTCGCGGGCTCCGAGCGCCTCGAGGTGGGCGCGGTTGCGCTCCACGGCCCTGCCGTAGTCGCGACCCAGGCCCGGGTCGGCGAGGGCGGCGTAGGCCACCGCCTGCGCACCGGCGGACGCGCCCGGGGCGACGAGGAGCAGGACGCCGAGCCCCTCGTCGGCGAGGGCGGCCCGCACCCGGGCCGGCAACGGGGAGGTGGGCTCGAGCGGTGCATCGAAGAGCACGAGCGCCGTGCCTGCATCGTCGAGCAGCGCCGGGAGGGCTCCGAGCACCCGGAAGCTCAGCTCGTCTCCGCGCGCGCCCCCGTGGAGGAAGACGACCTCCGGCTGGTCGGGTGGTCGGAACACGTAGGCCGGCTGCGAGACCACCCACCGGAAGCGCTCGCCGCGCACGGGCGCCTCGAGGTCACCGACGCGGACGTCCAGCGCAAGCCCGTTGAGCCGGGCGTTGAACCGGCTGATGGCCCCGGCGCGCCGGTTGAGGTCCGTGGCCACCACCCGGCTCGCACCGCGTCCGGCGAGCGCGAGCGCGAACGTACCGGCTCCGGTGCCGAGGTCCAGGACGGCCCCCTCGCAGCGAGCGGGGAGGTTCCGGAGGAGCTCGAGCGTGGTCGGGCCCGGGCCCATGACGGCGTCCGTCCCGGCGGAGGGCTCGTCTGCCAGTATCCACAGCCCCTCCAGGGGAGTGAGCCGGAAGGGACAGGCGAGGCCGCCCTCGGCTTCGCGGAGCACTCCGGCCTCGACGAGATCCCGGGCGAGGGCCGGTCCCAGATCGGCTGCGAGCGCGGCGGCCGGGACGGAGTCGCCGTAGCAGAAGAGCAGCGCCATCCGGTCGCCGGGCTCGCAGCGCGCGCGGAGTGTCCAGCGCACGAGCGGCAGCGACACCGCGTCCAGCTGCCCGGGGGCCACCGACTCGGCGCGGCCGAGGACCTCGGGAAGGAAGCCCAGGGTACGGAAGCGCTCCCGCAGCGCGGCGAGCGCGTCGTCGGTCAGGACCTCCAGTCGGTCGATGGGAGGTGTGCGCATGCCGCGGCAGAGCAGCGTACCTCGTCCGGCGTCCGGGCCCCGTGCCAACATGGGGCTCCGTGCCCATGCTCCTCGCCCCCGCACTGGTCCTGGCGCTGCTCTCGGCATCTCCCGCTCCCGACGACACGGTGGACGTCGCGGCGGTGCGCGACAGCCTTCGCATGCTCGACGACGGTCACGAGCACTTCCTGGTGCTCGTCCCGTTCGGTGACATGTACGAGCACTTCTACTGGGGAGACGGGAACGACTTCTGGGCCATCCAGGTCTTCGGCGGGATGCAGAGCGGGAACGAGTCCTTCGAGCGCAACTTCTGGGATCCGCGGATCCGGAATCGCAGCCAGGCCAGCTTCGGATTTCGGGACGGGAAATACTCGCTCAGCTGTGGCGAGCGGCAGACGATGTTCCAGCCGACCGACCCGAAGCGCCAGGAGGAGCTCCTCAGGTCGGCGACCTTCCACGGTCAGCGCTGGAAGCGGCGGGCATACGCGCTCGCGCGCGACAACGCGGGGACCTACTGGTACGTGGACCGGCCTCGCAAGGACGAGACCATGGACTTCCGTCTCTGGTCGGGTCCGCGCGGGGCGCTGAAGCCGCTGCGGATGACCAACGTGGTCAGCGACTCGGCGGGGGACGTGTTCGCGACCAAGAACGGGGACCTCAAGCTGGTCCTCGGCAAGGGCGAGGCGAGCTGGGTGAAGGGGAAGAAGACGACGGACCTCATCCTCCTTCCGCTCGCCGACAACGCACAGCTCATCTACGGGGACCTGGGCGTCTACACCGGGCAGCCGCTGGGCACGCCCTGCGACCTGCTCTAGACC
>CAZDSB010000114.1:0-4114 GCA_964507515.1 uncultured Myxococcaceae bacterium | reverse complement strand
CCGCCCGGCGTTGCGGCGACGCCCGCCATCCCCTGGGTGAACGAGAGCAGGCGGTCGACGCTGGCCTTCCACTCGGCGAGGCTCCCGTAGCTGTCGACGAACCAGCTGAGCGCGTCCTGCACGCGGCCGAATGCGGACGCGATCTGCATCAGCGCGCCGAGCTGGATGGCGCCCGCGAAGTAGCGCGGCGCCGCCACCAGGATGGGAAAGACGGTCGCCGCCTGGCCGTAGCCCGCCGTGAACCACGTGAGACGCTTCTGCGCCCGCACGAGTCGCCACCAGTTGTCGAGAATCGCGGCGAAGCGCTCGCGGAGGCTCTGCTGCTCGAGGGCCTCTCCGCCGTAGAGCGCCACCTCCTCCGCGTTCTCGCGCAGGCGGACCAGGCCGAAGCGGAAGTCCGCCTCGGTGCGCTGCTGGCTCGCGTTCAGGCGGACCAATGGGCGACCGATCCAGTGAGCGATGACGCTGCCGGCGATCGCGTAGAGGAACGCCGCCCATACCAGGTAGGCCGGGAAGCTGAGCGTCCGGGCGCCGAGAGGAATCGCCAGCGGTCCCGAGAGGCCCCAGAGGATGCCGGCGAACGAGACGAGCGTGACCATGGCGTTCAGCAGCCCGGTTGCGAGTCCGAGCGTGCCCCTCGTGAGCAGCCTCAGGTCCTCGGCGATGCGCTGGTCCGGGTTGTCGGTCGCCCGGTGGGTGTGCTCGAAGCGGTAGTAGACCCGATTGCCGAGCCAGCCGCGCAGGAACTCGTCCGTGAGCCAGCGCCGCCACCGCATCTCGAGCGTCTGCGTCAGGTACTGCCGGTAGACCGCCGTCACGATGAACACCCCCGCGAGGAGGCAGAAGCGCCCGAGCTGATGCGCGAACGCGGTGCAGTCGCGCTGCTGGAGCGCGTCGTAGAAGGCGCGGTTCCAGGCGTTCAGGAGCACCAGCACGTACACCGCGCCGAGGTTGAGGACGACGATGGCGGCGAGGAGGCCGAGTGCGGCACGGCGGTCCTCGGAGCGCCAGTAGGGCAGCACGAGACGCCAGCCGTCGCGCAGGAACGGTGGGGCAGTCATGGGTTGGGAAATGCGAGGGGGCGGCTCGATCGAGCCGCCCCCTCTGGATTTCACCGCATACGGTCGGCGGTGGTCACCGCGGCGTCAGCGCGGCGAATCGATCGTTGCCGTCGTTGGGGTGGACGAGGACGAGGAGCGGCCTGCCGGCCGGGACGGACGCGACCTCCTTCTTCACCTGCTCGACCGTGGCGACGGACCTCCGGTTGACCTGCAGGATCACGTCCCCCGGCCTGATGCCGGCCCCGGCCGCCGGGCTCTCGGCCGCCACGTCCGCGACCAGCACGCCCTCGCCCGCCGGGAGGTTCCGCTGCTTGCCCTCCTCCGGGCTGAGCTCGCGGAGCGCGAGGCCCCACTTGCCCTTGTGCTCGTCCGCCTCGGTCTGCGGGTCGTCCCCGGGCTGCCGGGCGACGGTCACCTGGAAGGTCTTCGTCGTGCCGTCACGCACGACCTCGACCGGGACCGTGCTCCCGACCGGCGTCGACGCCACCATCATCGGCAGCGCGGCGTGCTCGTCGACCGTCTTGCCGTCGTAGCGCGTGATCACGTCCCCGGGCTTGATGCCGGAGGTGGCGGCCGGGCTCCCCGGGGTGACCTCGGCGACGAGCGCACCGTGGGCCGGCTCGACGCCCAGCGACTGCGCCAGGTCCGGTGTGATCTTCTGGATCATCACCCCGAGCGAGGCGCGCGTCACGTGCCCGTGCTCCTCGAGCTCCGGCACGAGCTTCTTGGCGAGGTTGATCGGAATCGCGAAGCCGATGCCGACGTTGCCGCCGCTCTGGCTGAAGATCGCCGAGTTGATGCCCACCACCTCACCGTGCTCGTCGAGCAGCGGCCCGCCGGAGTTGCCCGGGTTGATGGGCGCGTCCGTCTGGATGAAGTCGTCGTAGGGTCCGGAGCCGATCGCCCGCCCCTTGGCGCTGACGATCCCGGCGGTGACGGTGTTGCTGAGACCGAAGGGGTTGCCGATCGCGACCACCCAGTCGCCGACGGCGAGCGCGTCGGAGTCCCCGAGCTTCGCGACGGGAAGGGTCCCCGTCGGGTCGATCTTCAGCACCGCGAGGTCCGTCTTCGAATCGCGTCCCAGCACCGTGGCGTCGAAGTCGCGCCCGTCGCTCAGCGTGACGGTGATCGACTTCGCGTTCTCCACCACGTGGTTGTTGGTCAGGATGACGCCGTCCCTGCGGATGACGAAGCCCGAGCCCGAGCCGCGCTGGGTGAATCCGCCGCGGCGGGGCGGGCCGTCCTCGTCGCCGAACAGCTCGGGCGGAAGGCCGAACGGCCCGCCGCCCTCGGCGGCCTTCACGACCGAGACCACCTTCACGTGGACGACGGCCGGCGAGGCCTCGGCCGCCAGAGGCGCGAACGAGTGCGGCATCTGCCCGCCCGGGGCGGGGGTGGCGGTGGCGGGCGCCGACGAAGCGGTGCCCGTGTGCTCGCCCGCCATGGCCAGCGAGCTCCCCAGGCACGTTGCCCGGCCGAGCAGGAAGCCGCCGCCGGCCAGGGAAACGACCAGGGCCGACACGAGCGTCTGCCTGAGTACTCCTTCGTTCATCGAGGTTCCTCCTGGCCCCTTTTGACGGCGCGGCCGGCCCCACGATGTGAGGGGAGGATGAGACGCAGATTAGAAGGCTCTAATCCGGGTGCGGTCAGCCGACGTCGCGGGCGTGCGGGCTCGGTGAGAGACCGGTAGTGGATATGGTCACGCCTTCGCGCGCGGTGCGACCGGCCCGCGTCTCCGCCGGGATGACGGGGAGCGCCTTCGTGCGCCGGCCCACGATGAGGAGCCGCTCGAGCAGCGTGAGATCGCTCGGTGGCGCCTTCGGGATCACCCGATAGCGGACGAGGATCTCGCCGTCGGCCTCGGAGAGCTCGAAGTAGTTGAGCTGGTACGAGGGGACGAAGACTCCGGGCAGGCGGCCCAGCCGAACCGGCACGTACTCGAGCCGCTTCAGCCACGTCCCGGTGTTGATCACGTATCGGCCGCCGACCTCGCGCAGCGACGGTGTGTGGGTGTGCCCGTACACGAACAGGGCCACCGACGGGTCCGCCGTGAAGATCCGCCTGGCCGCCGCGACGTACTGCGCGTCCTTCTCGAGTTGCTCCCGCTCGCCTGTGCCGAGGCCATAGCGGACGGCTGCCGCGCGCGCATCCCGCAGCAGGAGGTACATCGGCACGGCCAGGACGAGCAGGGTGACGATCACGGTGCTGTTCACGAACTGTACCAGGTCGATGATGCGACCGGGGAAACCCAGGATCGGCGTGAGGTCGATGTCGAAGACGCTCGTCGGCCGCCCGGCGAGCCACTCGACCCCGCGGAAGGCGAGGACTGCCGCGCTCAGGGTGAAGAGCAGGAGGAAGGGGAGCAGCCCCCACCGGAGCACCGGCGTCATCTCCTTGTAGAAGTGGTTCGACAGCACCCAGAACGGGATGTCCTCGTTCGGGTAGACGGACTGCACGTCGTCGAGCCACTTGGTGTGCGTCCGCTCGGCGGTCCGCCCGGCCGCGGCGACGACGCCGCGGGTGATGAAGTAGCCGAGCGGCAGGCCCCAGCGGTTGCCGAAGTCGGGGAAGCGGTTGAAGTCGTCGTACTGGTTGCCGTGCTCGATCCAGATCGTGTGCCCCACGATCTCCCGGGTGATGTGCACCACGGGTTCGAGGCGAACGTTGCACCGGGCGAGCTCGGCCTGGTAGCCGGGCACGCAGGCGAGGTCGTAGTCGTGGTTGCCGGGAAGGAGCGTGATCGTCACCCGCTCCCCGGTCTCGCGGAGCTGCCGGAACAGGGCAGGGTGCATGGCGGCGATCACCTCGAGCTTGGAGACGCCCTCGCGGTCCGTCAGCTCCCAGAAGCCGAAGGCATCGCCGACGATGATGAGCTCGGCGGGGAGGGGCCCCGCGGCGATCTGCCTGAGAAAGTCGATCAGCTCGCTCTCGAATTCGCAGCGGGCGAGTCCCCCGTCTCCACCGATGTGGAGGTCGCTGATGAGGTAGTAGGTCGTCGGCGTCGTTGGCATGCGAGAGCGAGCGACGCTGGTGTCGGGCCCGACGCTATCCCG
>CAZDSB010000113.1:0-8263 GCA_964507515.1 uncultured Myxococcaceae bacterium | reverse complement strand
AGCAGCTCCAGGACACCCTGCTGGAGACGGAGCAGCTCGACGACGTCCTCGCCGCCCTGGCCTTCCTGAAGTCCGTGCCGGACATCGACGCATCCCGCCTGTCCCTGATGGGGCACTCCTTCGGAGGGCAGCTGACGCTCCTCGCTGCGGCGCGGGACGGGGCGGTTCGCGCGGCGGTCACCTTTGCCTCCGCCGCCGGCTCCTGGTCCCGTTCCGAGCAGGTCAGGCGCGACCTGCGCGAGGCCGTGGAACGGGCGCGGTGCCCGATCATGCTCGTCCAGTGGGCCAACGACTTCAGCACCGAGGCGAGCACGGCCCTGGGAGCGGTGCGAGACCGAGCCGGCCCGCCCCCGGTCGTGGTCCTGTACCCCGCCGTCGGACGGACCCCGGAGGACGGCCACAGTGGCCTCTACCTGGCCATGCCCCAGTGGGAACCGGACGTCTTCCGCTTCCTCGAGCAAGCGGTTCCCCGCTGACGCCGATTCGACCGCGCACGCTTCTCGCATGCGCTCCGGAGCACTCGGGCCCGTCAGGGTTCTCCGCGCAAGGCGTGCGCCCTGCATCGGCCTCGACCGGGAGACCGAAGGGATTTGCGGGCCGAGCCCGCCGCAGGAGGAACCCCCATGGAGCTGAGCGCGAGTCAGGTCCGGAGCCTCATCCTCGACGAGCACGCCATCCTCCGGGACGTCCTGGACGAGATCGAGGAGGCGCTGGGAGAGATGACGCGGCGAGTTCCGGGTGCGATGGGCCGGCTCCGGGCGAGTCTTCGCACCTTCCGCGACGCCTTCCTCCGGCATCTCTCACACGAGGAGACCGTGCTCCGTCCGCTGCTGAAGGACGTCGACGCCTGGGGTCCAGCGCGGGTCGAGACGATGGACGAAGAGCACCAGGCCCAGCGCGCTGCCCTCCACGAGCTGAGCTGTCTGGAGCTCGGGCAGGACATCGACCGCACCGTGCAGCAGGTGGAGGAGTTCATTCGACGCCTCCGGACGGACATGGACCAGGAGGAGCACCGCGCCCTCAGCGAGGAGGTGCTCCGCGACGACATCATCGTCATCGACACGTTCCTGGGGTAGCAGCCTCGAGCGGCCGGCGTCGATCTGACGCATGTAGAGTCCTGTCACCTTCTTCGTGGATGCGTCCTGACCCGCCCGAAGCTGCGCGGCCGGACTGCGGAGTCGATCCCACGAGGGGCGCGCTCAACACGTCGGACGCGGTGGGAGAGCGTTCGGTTTCGTGCTGCCGAAATCTGCTCCACGCTCGCCTGAGCCGACGCGGACACCGCAGGGTGGTTCGTGCCTCAATTGCGAGCGGTGAGAAGCGAGGTGTCTCCTCGTGCCGGGGACCCTGGAGCGCGGTCGATCGAGGACCGGCCCCAGGGTGAACGCGAATGAGACAACACTGGGGAGTCACCGCTCTGGTCGCCGCGGCGCTGGCATTCGTGCCGGACGCTCGTGGCGGGAGCGAGAATCGAGACAGGGGAAACGACCACGACCAGTGCCGTGAGAACGACCCGAGAGGGTCGGACCACGGCGACGGCCCGCTGATCCTCCAGGCGGACGCGGATGGAGCGAACCTCTTCATTCATGGCTCCGGGTTCGGGGCGAGGAGCGGCACGGTCACGCTCGGCGGACAGCGCCTCGGCGTCGCCTCGTGGTCACCGACGGACATCGTCGCGGTGATGCCGAACGCACCGGCATCTGCGAGCTATCTGCTGACCGTCGCCCCCTCTCGCGGCGCATGCGTGAAGGCGGCCTTCGACGTCGCCATCGGGCTCGGCGGCGGCACGCAGGGCCCGCCGGGGCCTGTCGGTCCGGCGGGGCCGACCGGGCCTGCTGGAGCCACGGGGGCGGCGGGACCCGCGGGGGCAGTCGGCCCGGCCGGCCCTCCTGGTGCGCAAGGGCCTGCTGGCCCTGCCGGTGCGATCGGCCCTCCAGGCCCCATCGGGCCGACCGGTCCGGCCGGTTCCCCGGGCCCTGCTGGACCTTCCGGCGCGACCGGTCCCGCCGGTCCCATCGGCCCGCCGGGCCCGACCGGTCTGACCGGCGCCACCGGTGTCCAGGGCCCGCCTGGTCCCGCCGGGGACACCGGTCCTGCCGGCCCCGCCGGCCCTCAGGGCCCCGTCGGTCCTGCCGGTCCCCCCGGCTCGAGCGGCGTCGCGGCGGCGTTCACCGTCCAGATCGGTCTCCCACAGACCCCGCCGGTGAGCATCGGCGCCTTCTTCTCGCAGGTGGCGAGCGTCGTCCTTCCGGTCGGCTCGTACATCGTCACCGCCAAGGTGGTGCTGAACAACAGCAGCGGCGACGCGGGAGGCATCACCTGCGTGTTCACCCAGAGCGGGACGGGGAGCCTGCTCGACCGGGCGGACGGCTCTCTCGCAGCCGGCACCGCGTCCGACACCCTCGTCCTCCACACCGCCGTCCAGGTCACCGGCGCAGGCGACGAGCACGTCCGCGTGTCCTGCCAGCGGAGCATCACCGGAACGGCCACCGCGAGCTACCAGCAGATGACCGCCATCCAGCTCGGGAGCATCACCACGCCCGGGCCCTGACCGACGCGCACGGCCAGCGAGCCGGGCCGGCGGCGCGTGGCGCTATGGCGTCGCCGACAGCGCGACCGGCTCGCCCATGAGATCCGCCGCCGCCGTCTCGGCGGCGTCCAGCAGGGGCCGGGGGAACAGCCCCAGCCCCACCACCGCCACCAGGCACACGGCGATCGCGAGCCGCAGGGGGAGGCGCGTGGGCACCGGGGCGCTCCCCTCGCCTTCGGCCATGAAGGTCGAGCGCGCCACGCTCAGGTAATAGAAGAGGCCGTAGACCGCGAGCGCGACGCCCAGCACCACCAGCCAGCCCAGCCCCGCCCTGAATCCGGCGAAGAGGACGAAGAGCTTGGCCCAGAACCCGGCGACGAACGGGATGCCGGCCAGCGAGAGCAGGAAGACCAGCAGGGCGGCGCCGAGCACCGGCGCGCGGCGCGACAGGCCCGCGAGCTTCGGGATGGAGTGTCCGCCCGACCCTTCGGCCCCGGCGTGCAGCACGAGGAACGCGCCCTGGTTGGTGAAGACGTAGGTGGCCATGAAGAACAGCGCCATGGCGAGCCCCGCGCGCGTGTCCGCCGCGAGGCCGATCAGCACGTAGCCCATCTGGGCGATGCCGGAGAACCCCAGCAGCCGGCGCACGTCGGTCTGGTTCAGGGCGAAGAAGTTCCCGACCAGCATGCTCGCCGCGGAGAGGAGCACCACCGCCGGCTTCCAGAGGGCCGCCTCCCCGTTCCATCCGTGGAGGAGGATGACCCCGAGCGCGGCGAGCCCGCCCAGCTTGGGTGCCACCGAGAGGAAGGCGACGAAGGGGGTGGGCGCTCCCTGGTAGGTGTCCGGCACCCAGAAGTGGAACGGCACCGCGCCGATCTTGAATCCGAAGCCCGCGACGATCAGCAGCATCCCCACCGCCGCCAGCGGCGCACGGCCCGGGTCGACGACGGCGTCGAGGCGGGTGGTCCCTGACAGCCCCACCACCAGCGCCAGGCCGAAGAAGGTCAAAGCGGAGCTCGCCGTTCCGGTGACGAAGAGCTTCAGCCCCGCCTCGGCGGCGAGCCGCGGTCGCTCGGGCGGGCCGTCGTTCTTCGCCCACGCCACGAGCGCATAGAGCGGGATGCCCATCAGCTCGAAGGCGACGACCAGCAGCGCCCAGTCCCGCGCGCCGGGGATCATCATCATCCCCGAGGTGCTGAAGAGGAGCAGCGCCAGGTACTCGGCCTGACGCCCGCCGGCGCGCGACTCGAGCCAGTCCATGGAGCCCAGGACGGCGAGCACCGCGCTGACCACCAGCACCCGCTGGATGAACAGCGACCACGCACCGGCGACGTAGGCCCGGTGGGGAGCGGCACCCGCCGAGTTCATCATCAAGGACAGGGCGAGCAGCCCCACCAGGAGAATCACCGAGATCCAGCCCCACGCCCGTCCCCGGCCGGGAAGGATCGCGTCTCCCCCGAGGACGACGGCGCCGATGCCCGCCACTGCCATCGCCGGTCCGAGGAGTTGGAGCCAGGACGTCATCGGTGAAGCGCCTCCGCCACCAGCGCGACCCGGTTCAGGTACCCGGAGGTGGTGGCGTCGATGACGTCGAGAAGGAGCCGGGGCCAGAACCCGAAGACCACCAGGCAAGCGCAGAGGACGACCGGCGCTGCCCACTCGGTCCGGTGCGGGTCCGACAGGTGCGCGAGGTCCCCGGCCGGCCGCGGACCCCAGAAGATGATCTTCGAGGCCCGCAGCACGTAGACCGCGGTCACGAACGCGCCGAGCACCGCGGGGACCGTCCACCAGGCGCTCCGGCCGGTGGCCGCGCCGAGGAACACCAGGAACTCGGCCACGAAGCCGGCGGTCCCCGGTAGCCCGAGCGAGGACAGCGCGCCCAGGGTGAAGAAGGCGGCGATGGCAGGCATCGCGTGCGCGAAGCCGCCCATCTTCGCGAGGTCGCGGGTGTGGGCCTTCTCGTAGACCAGCCCGACCAGGGCGAAGAACAGCCCGGTCATGATGCCGTGGGCGAACATCTGGAACACCGCGCCGTTCCAGCCCACGGGCGTGAGCGTCGCCGCCCCGAGCATCACCACGCCCATGTGGCTCACGCTCGAGTAGGCGACGATGTACTTGAGGTCGTCCTGCGCCGCGGCGCACAGCGCGCCGTAGAGGATGTTCACCACCGCGACCGCCCCCACCAGCGGCGCCCAGGTCACCGCCGCCTCGGGGCAGAGCACCATCCCCACCCGCATCACACCGAAGGCGCCGAGCTTCATCAGCACCCCGGCGTGCAGCATGCTCACCGCGGTGGGCGCCGAGGCGTGGCCGTCCGGGCTCCAGGTGTGAAAGGGGAAGACGCCGGCCAGCGTGCCAAACCCCAGCCACAGGAGCGGGAAGACCCACATCTGCGTCGAGCGCGGGAAGGGCACGAGGGCCAGCTGCCCCATGTCGAAGGAGCGGGCGCCGGCCCGCGACCAGAGCCCGAAGATGGCCACCAGGATCGCCGCCGAGCCCACCAGCAGCATCAGGGTGAGCTTCATCGCCGCGTACTCGCGGCTGCCCACGGCGAAACGCCGCCACGCCCCGCGAAACGGGCCGGCCGGAGGAACGCGGTGGCTGCTCCCCCAGATGCCGATGAGCAGGTACATCGGCAGCACGGCGATCTCGTAGAACAGGAAGAAGACGAAGAGGTCCTGGCTGACGAAGACCCCGAAGACGCCGGTGACCAGCGTGAGGAGGAGGACGAAGAACTCCTTGTCCCGCCGCTCCACCGTCCAGCTCGCGAGCACCCCGGTGACGATGATGATGCCGGTCAGCAGGACGAGGGCGACGCTCCAGCCGTCGGCCGCCAGCGAGAAGGAGATGCCCATCGAGGGCACCAGCGCGTAGCGCTCGGCGAGCTGGAACCCACCCACCCCCCGGTCCCAGGCAAGCGCCGCGAGCACCGCGGTGACGAGCCCTCCGCCGGCACCCGCCAGCGAGACCCAGCGCACCAGCTGCCGCATGCGGGAGGGAATGACGAGTAGGACCGCCGCGGCCAGCGCGGGGGAGGCGACCATCCACAGGAGCAGGTGGCGGCTCATCGCCAGGTCCCCAGGATGAGGAGGAGCACCGCGCCCACCACCACCGCCAGCGCGTAGTCGCGCGTCCTGCCCGTCTGCACCGGACGCATCGCCTGTCCGGCCTCGAGCGTGCCCCAGCCGACCCCGTTCATCAGGCCGTCCACCAGGTAGCGGTCCACCCACCGGAGGAGCGCGCTCAGGGGGAGGAGGAAGCTCCGGTAGCCGAAGGCCCAGACGCGGTCCACGGCCGATGCGCGATCGAGCGCGACGAGCGTCCCCGCGAGCGGTGCCTCGCGCCCACGGAGGTAGGTGACGAGCGAGAGCGAGAGCCCGCCCAGCCCGGCCAGGCTCGCGAGCACCGGGGTGAGCCCGAGGTGCAGGTGCATCTCGCTTCCGAGCCCCCGCGCCAGCCACGGACCGAGCAGGCCCCCGACGACGGTGGGAATTCCCAGGACCACGAGCGGGATGGTCATCGCCGGCGGCGACTCGTGGGCGTGTGCGGCGGCCGCGGAGGGCTTGCCGAGGAAGGTCAGGACCAGCACCCGCCCCATGTAGAAGGCGGTCAGGAACGCCGTGGCGAGGAGGACCGCCCACGGGATCCACCCTGCCCTGCCTTCCACGGCGGTGAGGATGGCGTCCTTCGATGCGAAACCGGCGAGCGGCGGGATGCCCGCGAGCGAGAGCGCCCCGAGACCGAAGGTCACCGCGGTGAGCGGCATCCGCCGGGCGAGCCCGCCCATGTCCCTCAGCTCGTTGGAGTGGACGGCGTGAATGACGCTTCCGGCGCCGAGGAAGAGGAGCGCCTTGAAGAAGGCGTGGGTCCCCAGGTGGAAGTAGCCGGCGAACGCCGAACCCGCGCCGAGCGCAGCGACCATGAACCCCAGCTGCGAGCAGGTGGAGTAGGCCAGCACCCGCTTGATGTCGGTCTGCACCAGGCCCAGCAGCGCGGCGAAGGCCGCGGTCACGGTGCCGACCCAGAGCATCCCTCCCTGGACCCAGTGGGCCTGGGCGAACAGCGGATCGGCCCGGACGACCAGGTAGACGCCCGCGGCCACCATCGTCGCCGCGTGCAGCAGGGCCGAGACCGGCGTCGGGCCCTCCATGGCGTCGGGGAGCCACACGTGCAGCGGGAACTGCGCCGACTTCCCCATCACCGCGAGGAAGACGAGGGCGGCGATCGCCTCGGCCATCTCGGGACGGAGCGCCACGTCCCAGGAGAACGCCCCGGTCCGCGCATAGAGGACGAGCAGCGCGAACAGGAAGCCCATGTCCGCGAGCTTGGTCATCCAGAACGCCTTCACCGCGGCACGCGCGGCGGTCGGGCGATCGAAGTGGAAACCGATGAGGAGGTAGCTGACGAGCCCGACCAGCTCCCACCCGGCGAACGCCTGGAGCAGGTCCGGCGCCAGCACCAGGGTGTTCATGCTGAAGAGGAAGAGCGCGTGGTAGGCGAAGTACCGGCCGTAGGATCGGCGCGATTCGCCGTGCATGTAGGCGACCGAGTAGACCTGGACCGCGAGGGCCACCAGGCAGACCACCCCGAGCATCGGGATGGACACCGCGTCGAGACGGACGCCGACCTCGCCGAGTCCCCTGCCCTGCACCACCATCCAGGGCACCGTGGCGCGGATGGCACGACCCGCCACGTCCTCCATCAGGAGCAGCGCGGAGGCCCCGGTGGCCAGGAGGCTTCCGAGGATGGCCAGGATCGCCGCCGGCATGCCCCGGTGCCGGATCGGCGGGATGACGACCGAGACGAGCGCGGCCGTCAGCGGCGCGACCAGCGTCACCAGGGCGAGCGTCACCGAGGGGCTCATCCCTTCGCCTCGCTGGCCAGGTCGAGCAGCGTGTCTCCGTGCCGCCGGTAGAGCAGGAGGACCAGCGCGAGCCCCACCGCCACCTCCGCCACGGTGATGGCCAGGGCGAAGAGGACGAGCGGATGGCCGGGCGCCCCGCCGTACCGGGCAAAGGCAACGAAGAGGAGGTTCGCGGCGTTGGCCATGACCTCGATGGACAGGAGGAGCGCCACGGCCTGTCGCCGGGTGAGCAGGCCGTAGACGCCGATGCTGAAGAGCGCGGTCGCGACCAGCAGGAGCGCCCGGAGCGTCACGGGGTGCTCCCTTCCCGGAGAGCCGCTGCCTGGGCAGTGGTCGCCGCGTCCGGGGCGGGATCACGGCGCCGTGCGAGCACGACGGCGCTGACGATGGCCGCCAGCAGCAGGACCGAGGCGACCTCGAAGGCGAGGAGGTAGCGGTCGAGGAGCGAGAACGCGAGCTCCTGGGTCGAGGGGGGCTCGACGGGGGTGAGCGACGAGAGGTCGGTGCGGAGGACGGCGATGGTCACGATGGCGAAGAACCCGAGCGCCGCCAGCGCGCCACGGAGGCGCGCGGCGCCATCGATGGTGAAGGTGGTCCCCTCGTGCTTCCGGGTCACCATGACGCCAAAGACCATCAACGTGACGACGCCGCCCACGTAGGTGAGGACCTGCACGCCCGCCAGGAAAGGCGCGTGGAGGAGCGCGTACAGCACGGCGGTCCCGAGGAGCGTGGCCGCGAGCCAGAGGATGCACCGCACCAGGTCCCTGCTGGTGACGACCCGGAACGCCGGGACGATCACCAGGACCAGCGCGAGGAGAGCGAACCCGACCTCGTCGGTCACGCGTCGCCCTCCCCCGCCTTCGACGGTG
>CAZDSB010000112.1:0-19145 GCA_964507515.1 uncultured Myxococcaceae bacterium | reverse complement strand
CGCCTGTCGCCCGACGCCAAGACTGTCAGCTACGTGAAGAGCAACGACGTCCACGTGCTCGATCTGGCCACCGGCAAGGAGAAGCGGCTCACCACCGGCGGCTCGGACCGGGTGACGCACGGTCTGGCCGAGTTCGTCGCGCAGGAGGAGATGGACCGCTACGACGGGTCGTGGTGGAGCCCGGACAGCAAGCTGATCGCCTTCGAGGAGGCGGACACGCGCGCCGTCGAGACGTTCACCCTCGGCGATCCGGCGCATCCCGAATCAGGGCTCCAGTCGGTGCCCTACCCGCGTCCTGGCAAGGCCAACGCCAAGGTGCGCCTGGGCATCGTCCCGGTGACCGGCAACGGAAAGACGGTCTGGGCGAAGTGGGACGCCGAGAAGTACCCGTACCTTACGCAGGTGAAGTGGCCCAGGAAGGGCCTGCTCACGGTCTACGTGATGGACCGGGTCCAGCAGCACGCGCTGTTGCTCGCGGTGGACCCGAAGACCGGCGCGACGCAGACCATTCTCGAGGAGCAGGACCCGGCGTGGATCAACCTCCAGCACTACGGCTCGGATCACCGCGGCGAGCCGTTCCCCCTGTGGCTGCCCGACGGCTCGGCGTTCTTCTGGGTCACCGAGAGGAACGGCGCGCCGGAGGCGGAGATTCGCTCGGTGGACGGGCGGCGGCTCGGGAGCTGGGTGCGGCCGGACCAGCAGCTGTTCCGCATCCTCGGCTACGACGTCACCGAGCGCGCGCTCTACTACCAGGCCAGCCCCGAGTCGCCGGACCTGGTCGTGATGCGGGTGCGCGACGGCGGCAACCCCGAGCGGGTGGTCGGTCAACCCAACGAGCGGGTGCAGGTCAGCGGGATGATCGCCGAGGAGGGACCGACCCGGCTGGTCTCGATCGAGACGCCCACCTCGCTGGCGGACTGGTCGGTGTTCGACCGCGGGGGCCGCTTCATCGGGCGGATTCCGGCGGTGCGCGCCACGCCGCTGCGGGCGCCCGCGCCCGAGTACCGGAAGCTGGGGCAGCAGGGCTTCTGGTCCTTCGTTCTCCGCCCGCGTGACGCCCGGCCGGGGCAGAAGCTCCCCACCATCGTCTCCATCTACGGCGGCCCGCACGTGAACCACGTCCAGTCCAGCGCGCGCACGCTGCTGACCGACCAGTGGCTCGCCGATCAGGGCTTCCTGGTCGTCGGCTTCGACAACCGCGGAACGCCTCGCCGCGGCCGGGAGTGGGAGCGCGCGATGCGCAACAACTTCGCCGGGGTGATGCTCGAGGACCAGGTGGCCGCGCTGCAGCTGCTCGCGCAGCAGGTTCCCGAGGTGGACCTCTCACGGGTGGGCATCACCGGCTGGTCCTTCGGCGGGTACGCGTCCGCGCTGGCCGTGCTGAAGCGGCCGGACGTCTACAAGGCGGCGGTGGCGGGCGCGCCGGTCACGGACTACCGCAACTACGACACCTTCTACACCGAGCGATACCTCGGGTTGCCCGACGCGCCGGGCGACGTCTACGAGAAGAACTCGGTGCTGCCGCTCGCGCCAGGGCTGGAGCGTCCGCTCCTCCTGGTGCACGGGACGACGGACGACAACGTGTACTTCCTGAACTCGCTCCTGCTCTCGGACCGGCTGTTCCGGGCCGGGCGCACGCATCAGTTCCTGCCGCTGTCCGGGTTCACGCACATGGTTGCGGACCCGGTGATGCAGGAGTCGCTCGAGCGGCGGGTGGTGGAGTTCTTCCGGTCGGCGCTCGGCGTCCCCGAGCCCCGGTGACACGAAGGCCCGGGTCGGCAGTGCCGGGCCCGGGCCAAGCGTGAACGACGCGAGACGTCTCGCTAGACCGGCTTGACGTTCTGCGCCTGCAGACCCTTGGGTCCGCGGCTTACATCGAAACTGACCTTCTGTCCCTCGGCGAGGGTACGGAACCCCTCGGCCTGGATGGCGGTGTGATGGACGAAGACGTCCTCGCCGCCGCCGTCCTGGGTGATGAAGCCGAAGCCCTTCGCATCGTTGAACCACTTCACGGTACCGGTAGCCATGCGTCTCGCTTTGCTGTGCTCGCAGTCGGCAGGAAGCGCCGCGCGGTCTCCTCTCCCCTCGGGCGGAGTACGGCCGAAAATTGTGCGCAGGCTCAAACCCGCTCGCAAGCACGGAACACATCGGAGTCCCGACGAGCCGGGTTGACGCGCCGCGCCGTCCGCGCAGGTGTCAAACACCCTTCGCGGGCGCCGGGCACTCGGGGCGGCGCGCCCGTGCCGAGGTGCCGCGCCGAGGTGTCAAACACGTTCGGGAAACGGCTCCCTCGAGGTGTCAAACACCTTCGCCGGAGCGAGCGCGCGAAACGCCGCGGAATGCCTCGGGGATCCGGCGCCGGAAAGCTCGCCGTCAGACCTCGAGCAGCAGCCGCTCCGGGTCCTCGATGCATTCCTTGATGCGCACGAGGAACTGCACCGCCTCGCGCCCGTCGATGAGCCGGTGGTCGTAGCTCAGCGCCAGGTACATCACCGGCCGGATGACGACCTGGCCGTCCCGGGCCACCGGACGCTCGACGATGTTGTGCATCCCCAGGATGGCCGTCTGGGGCGGGTTGAGGATCGGCGTGCTCAGCATCGAGCCGAAGATGCCCCCGTTGCTGATGCTGAACGTCCCGCCCTGCAGCTCGGCCAGGGTGAGCTTGTCCGAGCGCGCCTTCTGCCCCAGCTCGCCGACCTGCTTCTCGATCTGCGCCATCGACAGCCTGTCCGCGTCGCGGACCACAGGCACCACCAGCCCTCGACTCCCCGACACCGCGACCCCGATGTCGTAGTAGTGCTTGAGGACCACCTCGTCGCCCTCGATGGAGGCGTTCACCAGCGGGAACGCCCTCAGGGCTTCGACCGCCGCGCGCACGAAGAAGCTCATGAACCCGAGCTTCACGCCGTGCTGCTGCTGGAACCTCTCGGCGTACTTCTTCCGCAGCGCCATCACCGCGGACATGTCCACCTCGTTGAAGGTGGTCAGGATGGCGGCGTTGTTCTGCGCCGCGAGCAGTCTCTCCGCGACGCGCTTGCGCAGCGGCGTCATCTTCACCCGCTCCTCGCGGGCACCGGGTGCGCGCGCAGGCGCAGGAGCAGGAGCCGGAGCGGACAAGGCGGCCGGAGCGGTCACCGTGGCGGCGCCACCCCGTCCGCCCTCGAGGACCGTCAGCACGTCGTCCTTCATCACGCGTCCCGATGCGCCGCTTCCGCGCAACGTCGCGGGGTCGAGGCCGTTCGCGTCGGCGATCGCACGCGCGACGGGCGTCATCGGTGCCTGCCGTCCTGCATCGGACGAGGGGGCCGCCTGGGCCGCCGGGGCGGGCGCCGCACGTGGAGGAGCCACCGCGGCGGGAATGGGCGCCGGTGCGGCAGGCTTCGCCGCCGGAGCGGAGGCCGCGGCCCCAGCGCCGGCAGCGATGCTCCCCAGCACGTCGCCAATCTTCACCGTGTCGCCCTCGCCATGCGCGATGGCGGCGATGGTGCCAGCGGCGGGTGCCGGGACGTCGATCGTCACCTTGTCGGTCTCGAGCACCACCACCGGCTCGTCCACCGCCACGGTGTCGCCGACCTTCTTGTGCCACTTCCCCACCACCGCCTCGGTGATGGACTCGCCCAGTGCAGGAACGGTGAGCTCAACGGCCATCGTGCTGCCCTCGTGCCAGTGCGGCGTCGATCAGGAGCGTCTGCTCGAGCTCGTGGGTCTTCTGGAATCCGGTGGCCGGGCTCGCGCTCGCCTCGCGGCCCGCGTAGCGGAGCGGAAGCTTCCGGCCCTGCGCGGACACGCGGCCCGTGAGCCTGGGAAGGACAAACGACCAGGCCCCCATGTTCTCCGGCTCCTCCTGGACCCAGACCAGCTCTTGCAGCCCGGGGTAGCGGGCGATCTCCGCCGCCAGCTGTGCCTCGGGGAACGGATAGAGCTGCTCCAGCCGCGCGACGGCCGCGGTCTCATCGCCGGCCTTCGAGCGCGCGGCGAGCAGGTCGTACGCCACCTTCCCCGAGCAGAGGAGGAGGCGCGTCACCTTGCCTGCGCCGCCGGCCGGCGGATCGGAGATGAGGCGCTGGAACGTGCCCGAGGTGAACGCGCCCAGCGGCGAGCTCGCCTCCTCGCGGCGGAGCAGGCTCTTCGGGGTCATGACCACCAGCGGCTTTCTCCACGGGCGGATCCCCTGGCGGCGGAGCAGGTGGAAGACCTGCGCGCTGCTGGTGGGGTAGCAGACCTGGACGTTGTCCTCGGCGGCCATCGACAGGAAGCGTTCCAGGCGCGCACTGGAGTGCTCCGGCCCAGCGCCCTCGTAGCCGTGCGGCAGGAGCAGCGTGAGCCCGCTCAGGCGACGCCACTTGTCCTCGGCCGCGACGATGAACTGGTCGATGATGACCTGCGCGCCGTTGGCGAAGTCGCCGAACTGCGCCTCCCAGAGGACCAGCGCGTGGGGGTAGTCGAGCGAGTACCCGAACTCGAAGCCCATGCACCCGGTCTCGGAGAGCGGGCTGTTGTAGATCTCGAACCGCGCGGCGCCCGGACCGAGGTCCTGCAGTGGCACGTACGTCAACCCGGTCTTCACGTCGTGCAGCACGGCGTTGCGATGACCGAAGGTGCCACGCTCGGTGTCCTGTCCGGTGAGCCTGACGTGGGTCCCGACCCGGAGCAGCGTCGCGTAGGCCAGGTTCTCGCCCGCGGACCAGTCCAGCGGAATCTCGCCTCGCGCCATCGCCCCTCGGCGCTCGAGGATCTTCCCCAGCTGCCGCAGCGGGGTGAAGCCCTGGGGTACGCGCGCGAGGTGCTCGAGCATCGGCACCAGCGTTCCCTGGGGCACGCCGGTCTCGGGCTCGCCGATGCCTTCCTCGGGCCCTCCGCGGTAGCCCTGCCACAGGCCCTCGTGCGCGCTCGGCTCGCGCAGCGCCGGCGTCTCCTTGGCCTGGTTGTAAGCCCCGAGGAAGTGCCGCTTGGCCTCCTCGCGGAGCGCCTCGGCGTCCTGGGCGCTCACCCGGCCCTGCTCGGCGAGCGTGCGCGCGTAGATCTCGGAGACCGGCGGGTGGTGCCTGATCGCCTCGTACATCAGAGGCTGGGTGTAGCTCGGCTCGTCACCCTCGTTGTGCCCGTAGCGCCGGAAGCAGACCAGGTCCACCACCACGTCGCTCTGGAAGCGCTGCCGGTACTCGGTGGCGAGGCGCATCACGTGGACGCACGCCTCGGGGTCGTCGCCGTTCACGTGGAAGATGGGGATGTCGAGCATCTGCGCGACGGCGGTGCAGTAGATCGACGAGCGCGCGTCCTCGGGATCGGTCGTGTACCCGAGCTGGTTGTTGATGACGATGTGGACCGTGCCACCGGTGTCGTAGCCGCGCAGCCGTGAGAGGTTGAGCGTCTCCGCGACCACGCCCTGGGCGGCCATCGCCGCGTCTCCGTGGATGACCAGCGGGAGAACCTTCCGGCGGTCCTGCACCTCCAGCTGCTCCTGCTTGGCCCGTGCGCGTCCCTCGACCACGGGATGCACGAACTCGAGATGACTGGGGTTGAAGGCCAGGCTCAGATGGATGCGCTTGCCGCTGGAGCTGCTGACGTCCGACGAGAAGCCCATGTGGTACTTCACGTCGCCCCGGCCCATGAACTTGCGCGGGTCCACCGGCCCGTTGAACTCGCTGAAGATCTGATCCGGGCCCTTGCCGAGCACGTTGGTGAGGACGTTGAGCCGGCCGCGGTGGGCCATGCCGATGACGACCTCCTCGACGCCGAGCTCGCCGCCCACCTCGAGGATGGTGTCCATCATCGGCAGGAGCGATTCGCCGCCGTCCACGCTGAAGCGCTTCGCGCCCTGGTACTTGGTGTGGATGAAGGCCTCGAAGGTGTCCGCGTACGTCAGCTTCTCGAGGATCCGCCGCTGCTCCGAGGGGCTCGGATCCAGCCGGTTCTCGGTGTGCTCCATCCGCGGCATCAGCCAGCGGCGGCGCGCCGAGTCGTACAGGGTCATGTACTCCACGCCGATGTGCCCGCAGTAGGTGCGGCGGAGGCGGGCCAGGAGATCGCGCAGCCGGACGCGCTTGCGATCGGCAAAGACATCGGAGCTGTCCACCACCTGCTCGAGCTCCGCCGGGGTGAACGCCGAGTCGCTCGCCATCGCCAGGTCGGCGATGTGGTTGATCTGCGGACGCGGGCGCCCCAGCGGGTCGATCTGGGCGAGCAGGTGTCCTCTCAACCGGAACGCGTACAGCGTCTGGTCCACGCGGGACTGCAACTGCATCGCCGCAAGCGACGCCGGGACGTCGCCCACCGACACCAGCTGTGCTCGCGAGGGAGCGCTCGCAGGAGCCGCCCCGTTGCCGCCGTTCACCGCCCGCGCAGTCGCCGCCGGCCCATTGCTCGTGCCGTGACCGTTGCTCGCCTGCGCGCGGTCGTCGCCCGAGCCGAGGAGCGGACGTCCCTCGGTGCGCGTCCCGGCGAAGAGCTCACGCCAGCTTGGGTCGACCGAGCTCGGATCCTCGAGCCAGCGGGCGTACAGACCCTCGATGAAGTCGATGTTGGAGCCCGAGAGAAACGTGTCCGTGGGGTTCGGCATGGGAGGGGTGTGCCGTGAGTTTTAACCTCGAACCGCCGGGAGAGAGGAACTTTGTCCCCCCGGCCGCCCCTCAGGAACCAGGCGCCGGTGGTGTGGGTCGGTAGTGCACGATTGCCGCAGCGGGCCCGCCGTCCGCGGGGGCCAGCCGGGTGAGCAGGCGGCGTCGGTCCACGAGGCAGACGGCGTCCCGTCCGTCCCGGCAGTAATACAGCGACACCGAGTACACCGCGTCGGACGGCGTTCTCAGAGGGGAAATCGCCGCCGTCGCACGAAGGGTGGTACCGGCCGTCTCGAGCCGGACCTCTGCCGGGCGGCCGCCGACCGTGAGCTCCGCGCGCTGGGGCGCCCCGGAGGTGAAGGTGTGCCCCTCCGGTAGACGCACCTCGAGCACGAGCTCGCCACCGCCCGATGCCACCGGCGCATCCTCGAGGTGCTGGACCGGCAATGCCCGCGTGGCCAGCACCGGATGCTCCACCCCGCGAACCGACGGCGGCGCCACACCCGAGAGGGACAGGCGAGCGATGGCGCCCGTGCCCGGCGACACCGTCACCAGCCGGTGGTGGTCCGTGTCGGCGACGACGAGCCGGCCGCCGGCGACGGTGAGCCCGCCGGGTTGCAGCAGGCCGCGCGCGGCGGTGCTCACCTGTCCATCGGCGAGCGAGATCCGGCGAACGGCCCCGTTGAACGTGTCCACGACCCAGAGGACGCCGTCTGCGAGGGCGAGGCCCTGCGGATGCTGGAAGCGGGCACGGCCGAGCGGGCCGTCCCGGAACCCGAAGTCGAACAGCCCTTCGCCGGCGAGTGTCTTCACCGTTGCTCCGGACGGGTCCACGCGGCGGAGGGCGCTCGCCTCGCTGTCGGCGACGTAGAGCACGTGCCCGTCGGTCGCGAGGCCCGAGGGCTGCGCGAAGGTCGCCTCGGCGAGCGAGCCGTCGTCGAGTCCCTCGCGGCCGGATCCCGCGCCGGCGGAGAGCGCTCCGGTCCGCACGTCGAGCCGCCAGAGCTGGTGCGAGCCAGCCATCGCGATCCACAGCGTGTCGCCGACGAACGCGAGGTCCCAGGGGCTGCGCAGGGCGACGGTGCGGGCATCGGCGGCCGGCTGGATAGCGCCCTCGCCCTTGCGTCCGGTTCCGGCGACCGTCTCCACGCGGCCGCTCCGGAGATTCACGGTGCGCACGGCGTGATTGCCGGCGTCGGCCACGTAAAGAACGCCGTCCCGCTCAGCCATGCCCTGCGGCGAGCGGAACGAGGCGACGTCCGCGGCCCCGTCGGAGAAGCCGCCCAGGCCGGAACCGACGGCACGCACCAGCTTGCCGCCACCGTCGAGAAGCAGGATGCGCTGATGCCCGGAGTCGGCGACGGCGAGCCCGCCTCCGGACAGCGCCAGCACCTTTCCCGGAAAGGCGAGCGGGCCCGTCTCGCCGGCCGCGGGCCGCCTGAACTCCGCTGGACCCGACGCGAGGACGCCACGCGCCCGTCCGTCCTCCAGCGCTGCCTGGACCCAGGCGATGAGCGTCGCCAGCTCCGGCTCGCCGCGGAACCACGCCACGGCGTAGCCGCGCCCGTCCACCAGCACCGCGGTGGGCCAGCCGTGAATCGCGTACTGGTCCCAGACCACCAGGTCGGAGTCCGTTCCCACCGGGTGGTCGATGCCGTACCGGGCCATCGCCTCGGAGACCGCCGAGACCTCCTTCTCGGCGTCGAACTTCCCGGAGTGAATGCCGATCACCTGGAACGGCTGGCCGGCGAAGTGGTCCTCCAGCGCGCGGTAGACGGGAAGGGCGTGGAGGCAGTTCACGCAGCCGGAGGTCCAGAAGTCGAGGAGGACCACCCGGCCCTTGAGCGCTCCGCGGAACAGGAGCGGTCGGTCCGTGCCCAGCCAGGTTCCCACCCGGTCCAGGTCGGGAGCGCGGGGATGCCCTCTGTCGAGGAGCGCACGGATGGACATCGAGGGTTCCTGGGGCGCCGGGCCCGGGGCGGCCGTGGCGACGAGGAGGGCGAGCAGGGACAGCGACGAGGACAAGGGAACGGCCTTCCGGGGTGGACCTACCCTCGGACTACGCGGCGCGCCACCCGTCGGTTTCGGGTCCACCCCTGCCGAGCCGTGCTAGACCCCGCCGCCATGTTGCTCCAAGGCAAGCGCATGCTCATCACCGGCGTGCTGACGCCCCAGTCTCTGGCGTACGGCATCGCCGAGCTCGCCCAGTCGGAGGGGGCGGAGATCATCCTCACTTCCTTCGGAAGGGGCATGTCGCTGACCGAGCGCTCGGCAAAGCGGCTGAGCCCGGCGCCCGAGGTCCTCGAGCTGGACGTCAACAACACCGAGCACTTCAGCCGGCTCACGCAGAAGCTCAAGGCGAGCAAGAAGCCCCTTCACGGGGTGCTGCACGCGGTGGCCTACGCGCCCGAGGACGCGCTCGGCGGCAACTTCCTCAACACCCCGTGGGAGAGCGTGTCGACGGCCTTCCGCGTCTCGACCTTCTCGCTCAAGGAGCTCGCGGCCGCGGTGGCGCCGGTGATGACCGAGGGCGGGAGCATCGTCGCGCTCGACTTCGACAACTCGACCCAGGCCTGGCCGATCTACGACTGGATGGGAGTGTGCAAGGCCGCGATGATCTCGGTCATCCGCTATCTGGCCCGCGACCTCGGACCGAAGAACATCCGGGTGAACGCGGTGGCCGCGGGGCCGCTGGTCACGATGGCCGCGAAGGGGATCCCGGGGTTCAAGCAGCTCGCGGACACGTGGCTCCTGTCGTGCCCGCTGGGATGGAACGCCCGTGACCGGCATCCGATGGTTGCGAAGACCGTGGTCGCGCTCCTCTCCGACTGGTTCCCGGGGACGACCGGCGAGGTTGTCCACGTCGACGGCGGACGCCACGCGATCGGTTCGCCGCCTGTGGAGATCATGGAGAAGATCACCGCCGCGCTGGCGGACGACGACTCGAAGGAGTGAGTCAGAACCGCTTCAGCGCGACGATGTCGTTGTTGAACGGGTCGACGTAGTAGACGTTGGGCTGATCCACGGCGCCGATGAGCGACGAGTTCTGCGCGATGCGCGGATAGCGGTACAGCCACCGCGGCTCCAGGCCCGGGCCGAAGTGCAGGACGACATCCCCGAGCGTGGCGCTGTTGAGCAGCACGGTGAAGCTCCCGTCGGTGGCGGACCGCACGTTGTCCGCCAGGCGGGACGTCGTCGAGCCGTAGACGTAGAGCCCGGGAACGCGGGCGGTCGCCACCGGCGCGGCTCCATCGGGGAAATAGGCCTCGAAGGTGGTGTACGGCGGATCGTTCCGCATCGTGACCACGGCTCCCACGGCCGAGCCGCCGCCCTGGAACGTTCCGCCCTGGAGCGCGCCAAGGACCAGCGGCTGGGTTGGCAGGAAGTTGCCGACCTTGGCGAGGTAGCTTCCCTGGAGGTTCCCCCCGGGGGCGACGTGCACGACCTCGTAGCTGATGACGCCGGCCCCGCCGCTGCAGTCCATCGTCAGCCCGAGGGCGAAGCTTCCGTCGACGATCGGGAGCAGCCGGTTGACGGTCTGCACGATGCAGCTGGCCCCGCCCAGCCCTGCGGCGCCCTGCGGCTGGGGCAAGAAGGTGCCGCCCGGGAAGGAGAAGAAGGTCCACGCCGGCCCGCAGAACGTGCCGACGTCGTTGGGAGACAGATACGTCCGCACCGCGCCGAACGCGCCGGCCGTTCCGCCGGGGTTCGCAGGAGCGAGCGCCACTGCCGGAGGGCTGGTGCTCCCGGTGTCGCTGACCAGCGTTCCGGTCGACGCCTGGAGACATGGGATCGTGTGCGTCGCCGGCGCGCCGTAGCAGCCGTTGAAGGCACCGGTCATGCTGTCAGGGAGGCAGACCAGGTCGTCCATCCGGGTCAGGATCGGTCCGACGACCGTCCCGTCCGACTGCAGCGAATCGAGGGCGAAGGGAACCGAGTAGCCGGTGGCGGGCCGGACTCCGTTGTTCGGCTCACCCAGCGCGATGACGTCGCTTCCTCCCTGCTGGAGCGGATTGGGTCGGGTGAAGAGCACGTTGCCGTGCCCGTCGAAGTCAGCGGCCGCGAAGCCCCCGTCCTGAGGGAAGGGGATGGAGCCGCCGTCCGGGATGACGAGCGCGTAGGGCAACCCCGGCCTGCCGGGCCCCGCATCGGCGGGAGTGAAGCCCGCGTCGCTGGGGGTGATCCCGGAGTCCGGGCCTCCGTCGGATCCGGAGTCGGGCGTTCCGCCTTCCCCGCCGGCGTCGTTGCTCGGCCCCGAGTCGACCTCGGGTGGAGGCAGCGGCCCCGATGCGACCAGGATCGAGTTGGGATCGAAGGGAACGTAGGTGCCGTCACCGGCGCGGAAGAAGCCTGGCAGCCAGTCCGAGGTCGAGTTGACCGTGGTGCTCTTCGCCAGCGCGACCTGGATGCCGCGCGCGGTGGCGACCGGCTCGGCCGCGTCGATGGCGATGCGGCCGGGGACGATGCGATCCCAGAGCACGCGGCTGAGGAGGACGCCCTGCTCCAGGTGGCTCGCGTTCCCGTTGGTGGCCCGCGCGTCCACCGTGAGGCTGACGGACTTCTCCGTCTCGACCAGCACCTCGAAGGGGACGTTGAACGGGTCGCCGGTGTAGTTGTCGATGCCCAGGCCCGGGGCCTTGAGGAAGGTCACGTCGTAGAGCGGCGAGCCGCCGTCGGGGTTGGCGCGCTGGATGATGCCGTCCGCCTCCCGGCCGGCGAGCCGGACCGTGGGTGGCAGGAGCAGCGGGCGGTCACTGCCCACGGTGAGGTTGAGCTGCGACTGCGGCGCCACGCGCTCGGGAAGCGCAGCGAAGAGCGAGGCGGTGGTCGTGTCCAGCAGCACGTTGACCGACGTGCTGCTCGCGTGGCCCAGCGTGTCCACGCCGATGAAGGTGAGCTGGAGCTGGGCGACGCCGGAGTCGGCCACGCCGCTGGTCACCAGCGTGCAGCGGGTGAAGTCCACCACGCCGCTGTACGGCGGGACGCTCCAGCTGAAGACGCCGGTGCTCGGTGCGCCGCCGCAGGTGACGGTGACAGAGGCGACCCCATTCACCGAGTCGGCCTGGACGCTGACCGGCGCATTCAGGGGAATCGTCTGACCTTCCAGCGGCGAGAGGATCTTCAGCGTCGGTCCGACCCCGCCGTCCGCGGGGACGTCGGGAAGGCCGAGATCCATGCACGCAGGAAGCGCCAGGCAGGCGGCGGCCAGGAGCAGCGGCCTGCAGCGCACCATCATCAGCGACAAGGGCGACCCTCCACAGGCCAGACGCCGCACGAGGGTACCAGACCACTGACTCGGGCGGAGAAAAGCCCGCGGCCCGGGGTGGTCAGAGCGGCCCCGGGGTGTGTTCCCCTCAGGGGGCGGTGCAACCGAAGACGCCACCACATCCGGAGGTCGCTGCATTGAACGTCTGTGCGCAGAGCGCGTTGCTGGGGAAGGTGTTGGTGGCAGTGAGGTCGGGCGCGTTTCTCGTCCCCGCCAGCCACATCGCGTCGATGCCGTAGCCGGCGCTGAAGCGGATGGTGCTGTTGGTCAGGAGGTTCGACGGCGGGACGTACTGGACGTCGAAGTCCCCCACCAGCAACCCGGCCTGGTCCTGCGTCGCCGCGTCCTTGCAGTTGGCGGAGCTGATCCCGTTCACCCCTCCCGCGTACTCGATGACCACGTGGTCGAGCTGGGAGCCGGTCGCGGTGTCGAGCCAGAGACCCACCCAGTCGCCAGGAGCCGGCGCCGCCTCGCCGGAGGTGAAGAGGATGGGCGCGGAGGCCGTCCCCTGCGCGAGGAGGACGCCCACCACGTTGCTGGGGGAATTTCCGTTGGAGCCGAAGGCGACCAGCGCACCCGGGGTGGTCACGTTCGCCTTGGGGAACAGGACCCGTGAGCCGGCCTCGACGGTCAGGGTCACCGGCGTCGTGTTCGTCCCGGAGGGGCGGACGCTGAAGCCGGCGGTCTGGATGCGCACCGGCAGGTACGGGTGGATGGTGGTGTCGGTGGTGACGTTGAAGGTGCCGACCACGTTCACCATCGGCCGGGCGTTGCTCGCCGAGGCGTAGCTGCCCTGGGGGACCGTGCTCAGCGCCATGCTCCCCATGCTGAGCACGTAGTCCGGAGCGCCCTGGACGGTGAGGCCTGTCGAGTCCGAGGTGAACGCCCCGCCGGCGTCGAAGTAGACGCCTCCGCCCAGCGGTGAATCGATGGTGACGTTCTGGACCCGCACGTTTCCGCTCGGGGGAGCCGCGGCGTAGCCGGCGCCCACTCCGACGATGGCCGAGTTCGAATAGGTCCCTCCGTTGGAGCCGCCTCCCTGCAGCGTGCTCCAGCTCAGGTCGACGAGCGAGGTGGCGCTGGTCGCCCGGAGGCTGCCCCAGGCCTGCGTGCTGTTGCTCCGGACGAAGGAGATGGACCCGGCGGGACCGGTGCCGGCAGCGACGAGCGAGGACCCTGCGTTCACGTTGATGATCGCACCCGCCGCCAGGGAGACGACGGCGCAGGGCTGGATGGTCACAACCGTCGCCCCGGCGGCACTGTTGATCGAGATGCTGTTCGGCACGACGTGGGTGGTTCCGCCCGCCCAGGTCTCGCTGGCGCCGATGTTCGTCGAATGGGTGACCGTCCCCGTGGGCGAGCCGCAGCTCACCGCGCCGGTGACGCTGATGGTGGCGCTCCCGGAACGGGTGGGGTCTGCCAGGCTTCGCGCGGTGACGGTGTACGTGCCGACCGTGGAGGCGACGAACGTCGCGCTGCCGCCGCTCGGTGTCAGCGTGGCGCCCGTGGGCGGCGTGACGCTCCAGGAGACGGCGCTGGAGCACGGTCCGCTGAAGCTCACGGTGGCGGTGAGGCTCGCGGTCTCACCGGCGACGACCGTCGTCGGATTCGCGCTGACCGAGACCCCGCTCACCGCGCAGCTCGCGCCGCCGCCGCCCGAGTCGGTCCGGTCGAGCGCCACCAGGACGTTGTTCAGCGGGTCGACGTAGTAGACGGTCGGCTCTCCGTCGGTCGCGACCAGCGTGGAGGTCGTTGCGAGCAGCGGGTAGCGGTAGATCCACCGCGGCGTGAGCGCCGGCCCGAAGTGGAGCACGACGTCGCCGAAGGTCGCGCTGTTGAGGAGCACGGTGAGGCTTCCGTCGGCGCCAGACATCACGTTGCGCCCCAGGCGCGGCACCGGCGACAGGTACGTGTAGAGACCGGGGACGCGAGCCGTCGTCGACGGGATCGTGTCGTCGGGCCGCCAGGCCTCGAAGACCGTGTTCGGCGGCACGTTGCGCATCGTCACGACCTTGCCGTCGGCCAGCGCTGCGAGGACGAGGGGCGGAGAGGCGAGGGACGGATCCGGCAGGAAAGCGCCCTGCGGCGCGAGATAGGTCCCGAGGACGGAGCCGCCCGGGACTACCCGGACCACCTCCCATCCGAGCCCGCCCGGGCAGTCCACGTCGATCAGCACCGCGAAGCTCCCGTCGAGGAACGGCAGCAGGCGAGCCACGCTCCCGGAACTACCGGCGAAGCAGCCCGTGCCGAACGCGGGGTCGTCCGTCCGCGGCTGGGGCACGAAGACGTTTCCCGGCAGGGCCAGCAGTGACCAGGCCGGGCCGCAGCTCCCGACGTCGTTGGGCGCGAGATAGGTCCGGGGCGTGCCGTGCGCGCCGGCGGTGCCTCCAGGGTTGGGAGGACCGAGCTCGAGGGTGCTGCTGGTTCCGACGGCGGTGGTCTGCGAGCCGTCCACCAGGGAGAGGCACCGGAGCGTCTGGGTCGCGGTCGGAGCCGCGTACCAGCAGCCGTCCTCCGAGCCGGTGAAGGCATCCGGCAGGCAGACCAGGTCGTCCACCCGGGTGAGGGTCTGCCCCTGCACGCCGCCGTCGACGAGCGGCGCGACGAGCAAGGTGTTCTCGGTGTAGCTCGCCGCCGCCCGCACCGACCCCACCGGCTCGGCGAGCGCGATGACGTCGCTGCCTCCCCGCACCACCGTGCTCGGCCGCGCCATGAGCACCCGGCCCCGCCCGTCGAAGTCGACCGCGAAGTAGCCCGCGTTCGGGGGGAAAGCGGTCCCCGCGTCCGCCGCCACAGGGGTTGCCGGGAGCGACGGACCCACCACCCGGACGTTCGGCGGATCGAACGGGACGTAGACCCCGTCGGCGCTGCGGAAGAAGCCCGGGAGCCAGGCGGCGGTCGGGCCGGGTACCGCATCGCGGGTGGCGAGCGGCAGCTGCACGCCGGCGGCAGTCGCCACCGGGTCGGCGGCGGTCACCGCGATGCGGCCGGGGACGGCGCGGTCCCAGCGCACGCGACTCAGGAGCACGCCCTGCTCGAGGTGGCTCGCGTTGCCGTTGGTGGCTCGCGCGTCGACGGTGAGGCTGACCGACCGCTCGACGTCGGTGAGGACCTCGAACGGCACCGCGTACGGGTCACCGGTGTAGTTGTCGATGCCCAGGCCCGGCGTCTGGAGGAAGGTGACGTCGTAGAAGGGCGGTCCCCCGTCCGGATTGGCCCGCTGCTGCACGCCGTTCGCTTCTCGCCCGGCGAGCCTCACCGTCGGCGGGAGCAGCAACGGCCGGTCGCTCCCCACCGTCAGCTGCAGCGGCGCACGCGGCACGACCCGCTCGGGGAGGACGGCGGAGAGCGCGGCGGTCGTCGTGTCGAGCAGGACGTTGAAGCTCTTGTTGCTGGCGTTCCCCAGCCGGTCCACCGCGATGAAGGTCAGCTGCAGCTGCCCGAATCCGGCGTCCACGTTGCCGGTGGTGACGAGGCTGCAGCGGGTGAAGTCGACGACCCCGGTGTAGGGCGCGACGTTCCAGGTGAAGACGCCGGTGCTCGGCGCGCCGCCGCAGGTCACGGTGACCGAGGCCACGCCGTTCACCGACACGGCCTCGATGTTCACCGGCGCGTTGAGGGGAATGGTCTGCCCCTCCCGGGGCGAGCGGACCGTCAGGTCCGGCCCCACGCCACCGTCCGCGTTCACGTCGGGGAGGCCGAGGTCATGGCAGGCGCCGAGCACGAGGCCCAGCAGACACGCCGTGGTCGCCCTCCCGTACGTGGTCACGGTCACCGGAACCCCCTGCTCGACCGCGTGGGACGAGCTTACCGGGCGTCGCCTGTCGCGGGTGAGGAAAGGTGGCCGGTCAATCCGGACCCCGGCGACTTGCCGCTGGATTCCAGCCTGGCGGGGCTCCTCGGATGTTCGTACAGTTTCGGCCGCAGGCCAGGGCGCCGCCTGCTCGCGGCCGGCGCTCCACGAGGGGAATGACCGTGACGTCACTTCGCGTGGCAGTGCTGCTCGCGCTCGTCTCCGCCGGCCTCGCGTCCGCCGCGGAGCAGCGTCCCAATCTCCTGGTGCTGGACCTCGAGCCGCGCGGCGTCGGTCTGCCCGAGGCGCAGGCCGCGACCGGCAGCGTGGTCCGCGGGCTCCGGCAGCTCGAGGTGTTCCAGGTGCTCAGCTCGGACGACGTCCGGCAGCTCCTCGCGCTCGAGCGAACCCGCCAGCTCTCGGGCGCACGTGCCGAGAACAGCGTCGGTCAGCTCGGTGCGGCGCTGAACGCCTCGAGCGCCGTCGTCGGCAGCGTGACCCGCGTGGGCGGGAAGCTCCAGGTGGAGATCCGCCTGCTGGACGCGTCCACACAGAAGGTGCTGTCCCAGAAGAGCCTGAACCAGGCCACGATCGAGCAGGTTGCCACCCAGCTCCCGGGCCTGTCGCAGGAGCTGATGGCGCCACTGCTCCGGGAGCAGCAGGGCTTCCTGGTCGTGAAGTCGAAGGAGGAGGCCGCCGAGGTCCTCGTCGACGACACGCTGGTCGGGAGCATCCCGCTGAAGTCGTCGATCGATCTCTCCCGGGGCGTCCACCGCCTCACGGTACGCAAGGACGGATTCATCGCGCAGACCCGCTCGGTGCGCATCGAGCCGAAGCAGACCACCGTCGAGGAGGTCGAGCTCCAGCCCTCGGCGGACTACGCGAAGATCTACAAGGACAAGTACTCGAAGGTCCGCGTCGGGGCGTGGATCGCCACCGGTGTCGCGGTGGCCGGCATCACCACCGCTATCGTCATGAACGCCTCGGCGAACAGCGAGTACAACGACCAGTTCAAGCCACGGCAGGCATGGCTGCAGGGCGCGACCGGCCAGGGTTCTCAGACCAAGCCCCCGGACATCGCCAACAACCCGACCGCGAGCGCCGCGTGGGACAGCTGCACCGCGACCGGCGCAGTCGCCTGCAAGCAGGCCGCGGAGGACGCGAAGAGCAGTGTCCAGGTGAAGCAGTACATCGCCATCGGCACCGCGGTGGTCGGCGTCGCCTCGGCCGGCGTCGCCACCTGGCTGTGGCTGAGCGGGAAGGACCCGAACCGCTACGCTGACCTCGTCGCGGGGGTGGCCCCGAATCCCCAGGGCGGGATGACGCTCGCGCTCGGCGGCCGCTTCTGACCGGGACGCCGGCCCCGCGCGCTCACCACCGAAGGTGTCAAACACCTCCCTAGCCCGGAAAGCCCTGGGCACCGGGTACGCCTGCACCCAGCCCAAGCCGCAGTGATTTCCACGTCCACGGAATGTTCCGTTTGGACTGCTTGCCCAGGAGACAGGTGGACGCTAGGGTGCGACCCCGATGCGTCTCACGGAGCACACACCCCGGAAGGAGCGGCGGCTGGAGCGCGAGCGCCGGGCCGACCTCGACGCGTGGCCGCTTCCGGCGCAGGCGGCGGTTCCCGAGGCCGATGAGCCGCTGGACCGCTCGGCGGAGGGCGACGACGAGCCCATCACCGAGAAGGTCCCCGCCGGGCCTCCGCCCCGCGGCTCAGGGCAGCGCTAGCGCGCTCCGGGGTTAGACGGTGGCCGGCGCGACCGAGTCGGTCTGGAGCGACAGCCCGCGGCCGTCACCGGTCACGTCGAACTTCGCTACCCCGCCTGCCTGGAGCGCCCCGAAGAGGAGCGCCTCGGCCAGCGGCTTCTTCAGCGACTGGTCCACCAGCCGCGCCATCGGCCGGGCACCGAAGGCCGGGTCGTAGCCGTTGTCGGCCAGCCACGCCCGCGCGGCGGGCGTCAGCTCGAGGGTGACCTTCTTGTCCGAGAGCTGCGCCTGGAGCAGGCCGACCTCCTTGTCGACCACCTTGAGGATGGTCTCCGGCCCGAGCCCCGAGAAGAGGATCCACCCGTCTAGGCGGTTCCGGAACTCCGGGGTGAACGTCCGCTCGATGGCCTCCTTCGCCTTTGACAGGTCGATGGCGGCATCACCGCCCCCGAAGCCGATGGTCTTGCTGCTCATCTCCCTGGCGCCGGCGTTGGTGGTGAGGATGAGCACCACGTTCCGGAAATCCGCCTTCCGCCCGTTGTTGTCGGTGAGCGTGGCGTGGTCCATGACCTGGAGCAGGATGTTGAAGAGATCGGGGTGCGCCTTCTCGATCTCGTCCAGCACCACCACCGAGTAGGGATGCTTCCGCACCGCGTCGGTGAGCAGGCCACCCTGGTCGAAGCCCACGTAGCCCGGCGGCGCGCCGATGAGCCGCGAGATGGTGTGCTTCTCGCTGTACTCGCTCATGTCGAAGCGGAGGAACTCCACGCCGAGCACGCGGGCGATTTGCTTGGCCAGCTCGGTCTTGCCCACGCCGGTGGGGCCGCTGAACAGGAAGCTGCCGATGGGCTTCTCCGGTGAGCGGAGGCCGCTGCGGGACAGCTTGATGGCCGAGACGAGCTCCCGGATGGCCGGATCCTGCCCGAAGATGACGCTCCTCAGGGCGGGCTCGAGGTTGGCCAGCGCCTCGCGATCGGAGTGCGAGACGCTCTTCTGGGGAATCTTCGCCATCTTCGCGACGACCGCCTCGACGTCGTGGGCGGTGACGCGATGGGTCCGGTCCTTCTCGCCCCGGAGCCGGTCGGCCGCGCCAGTCTCGTCCACCACGTCGATGGCCTTGTCCGGAAGGAAGCGGTCGTTGATGTACTTGGCGGAGAGCTCGGCCGCAGCCCGGATGGCGTCCTCGTCGTAGGTGACGTCGTGGTGCTCCTCGTACCGGGACTTCAGCCCCTGGAGGATGAGCACCGTGTCCTCGACGCTGGGCTCGCCGACCTCGATCTTCTGGAAGCGCCGGGAAAGGGCCCGGTCGCGCTCGAAGCTCGCCTTGTACTCCTGGTAGGTCGTGCTCCCGATGCAGCGCAGCTTGCCGGACTGGAGCACCGGCTTGAGGAGGTTCGAGGCGTCCATGCTCCCACCGGTGGTCGCTCCGGCGCCGACGATGGTGTGGATCTCGTCGATGAAGAGGATGGCCCCCGGCTGCTTCTGGAGCGCCTTGAGCACCGCCTTCAGGCGCTCCTCGAACTGTCCGCGGAACTTGGTCCCCGCGAGCAGCGCGCCCATGTCGAGCGAGTAGATGATCGCGCCCTGGAGCGGCTCGGGCACCTTGTCCTCGTGGATGCGGAGGGCGAGGCCCTCGGCGATGGCGGTCTTCCCCACGCCAGTCTCGCCCACGTAGATGGGGTTGTTCTTCCGGCGCCGGCAGAGCACCTGGATGGTGCGCTCCAGCTCCTTCTCCCGGCCAATGAGCGGGTCGATCCGCCCTTCCTCCGCCTCCACCGACAGGTTCAGGCAGTAGGCGCGGAGCGGGTCCTTCTGGGTG
>CAZDSB010000111.1:0-4017 GCA_964507515.1 uncultured Myxococcaceae bacterium | reverse complement strand
AGCGCGTCCTCGACGACTGGTAGCCCGTGCCTGTTGGCCAGCGGCGGTCCGCGGGCCGGACACCTGGACTCCCCGGTCGACGTGCACACATTGCGCTCTGGTGAAGCGCTTCTTTCGCGACAACTCGCTGACGCTCGTCCTCCTCGGGATCTTCGCCGCGGCCGTGTGTGGACAGGCCCTCACCGGCCACGGCGTGGATCGACAGGAGCGGAGGGAGCACGGGCTCCCGGAGCGGTCGCTCGCGGCGTACCTCGAATCGGGCGCGTTCCTCGAGGCGCTGTTCGAGAACTGGGAGAGCGAGTTCCTCGAGATGGCGGCCCTCATCTTCCTCTCCGTCTTTCTCCACCAGCGCGGCGCGGCGGACAGCAAGCCTCCGGGCCAGGACGCGAAGGACGCCGCGCTGGAGCGCGATCCGCCGCGCGACGCACCGAAGCCGGTGAAGAAGGGCGGTCTCCTCCTCGAGCTGTACTCGAGCTCGCTCACCCTGGCGCTGGTATTCCTCTTCCTCCTCTGCTTCTCGCTGCACGCGGTCAATGGCTGGCGAAAGCAGGTCGAGGACGAGCGCATGCACGGCCAGCCCCGGCCCCGGTTCGCCGAGTACGTGCTCGGCCCGCAGTTCTGGTTCCAGTCCTTCCAGAACTGGCAGAGCGAGTTCTTCGGCGTGGCGACGATGGGACTCCTCAGCATCTGGCTGCGCCAGCGCGGCTCGCCGCACAGCAAGCCGGTCGCTGCCCCTCATCGCCAGACCGGCGCCTCCTAGGGGGCCGGACCAGCTTCGTGGGCCCTTCCGTTCCTGGGAATGACGGTCCCACGGGTGGACGCGGCGCCGGGAGCTCACCGGGACGAGGCTGGCCGGAAGGGCGGAACGCCAGTTGCACGCATCCCCGGCCCACATGCTCGCCGACGACCTCCGTCACGCTCTCCGGGGCCTTCGCAAGGCGCCCGGGTTCACGCTCGTGGCGCTGCTCACCATCGCGCTCGGCGTCGGCGCGAACACGGCCCTCTTCTCCATCGTCGACGGAGTGCTGCTCCGCCCCCTACCCTTCCCCGACGCGGAGCGTCTGGTGGGCGTGCACGCCTCGAAGCCCAACTTCGACCGGGGGTCCATCTCCTTTCCGAACTTCCTGGACTGGCGGCGCTCGAACACTGCCTTCTCCGGCCTCGCGGTCTCGCGAAACGGCAGCTTCATCGTCACCGGCCAGGGAGCTCCGGACCAGATCAGCGGAGCGTTCGTCTCCTCGGAGTTCCTGCCGCTGCTCGGGATCCAGCCGCTCCTGGGACGCGGGCTCGCCGCCGGGGAGGACGAGGTCGGGGCGGCTCCGGTGGTGCTCATCGGCGCCGGACTGTGGCAGCGGCGATTCGGCGGAAGCACCGACGTCCTCGGGAAGACCCTCACCCTCGACGGACGTCCGTACTCCATCGTCGGCGTGGTCCCGGGCTTCCCGCTCTCCGCTCCCAACCTTCCCAGGACGGCCGAGGTGTACATCCCGATCGGGCAGTGGCCGAACGACCTGCTCCTCTCCCGTGGCGCGGGGCTCGGCATCCACGGCATCGCGCGGCTGAAGCCCGGCATCACGCTCGCGCAGGCCCGGGCAGACATGGACGCGGTGACCCGGACCCTGGCCGAGGCCTACCCCGAGGCGAACAAGGGCGTGGGAGCGGCGCTCGTTCCCCTGAAGGACCAGGTCGTCGGTCCGGTGCGCTCGGTCCTCCTGCTGCTCTTCGCCGCGGTGGCGTTCGTCCTGCTAATCGCCTGCGTGAACGTGGCGAACCTCATGCTGGCGCGCTCGAGCGGGAGGGCGCGGGAGTTCGCGGTCCGCACCGCGCTCGGGGCCGGGCGTGGCCGGATCGTCCAGCAGCTGCTCACCGAGAGCATGTTGCTCGGCGTGCTCGGTGGTTGCCTCGGCGCCGTGCTGGCCCTCCTCGGGACGCGCGCCGTGCTCGGCCTGTCCGGCGACGGGCTTCCGCGCCTCGGCGAGATCCACCTCGACGCCCGCGTGCTCGGGTTCACGCTGCTCATCTCGCTCCTCTCCGGGGCGCTCTTCGGCCTCGCCCCGGCGCTCACCGCCGTCCGCCCCTCGGCGCACGCGTCCCTGCGGGGAGCCGCTGGCCTCTCGGGAGGACACCGCCGCTCGCAGGACGCGCTGGTCGTCCTGGAGGTCGCGCTCGCGCTGGTGCTCCTCGTCGGCGCGGGGCTCATGGTCCGGACCCTGACGCACCTGTGGAGCGTGGACCCGGGCTTCGATGCCCGGAACGTGCTCACCTTCAGTGTGTCGCTCCGTCCCTCCGCGGCAGCGGAGCCCCCGGAGACGATCCGGTCCGCCCTGAGAGATCTCGAGACGACCATCGCCTCCGCGCCGGGAATCCGTGCCGCCTCGCTTTCCGGGGGCGCGTTCCCCCTCAGCGGTGACGACGAGCAGCTCTTCTGGCTGGACGGGGAGCCTCGCCCCACCACCCACCACGAGATGAAGTGGACGCTGAGCTACGTCGTCGGGCCGGGCTACCTCGACGCGATGTCGATCCGTCTGCTCCGCGGGCGATTCCTCGGAACGCAGGACGGGCCGAGGACGGCGCCGGTGGCGGTGGTCGACGAGGTGTTCGCGCGGACCTTCTTCCCGGATGGCGAGGCCGTCGGCCGGCGCATTCACCTCGAGCGCGGGACGCAGCCGGTCGAGATCGTGGGCATCGTCGGGCACGTCAAGCAGTGGGGCCTCGACTCGGACGAGAAGAACTCGCTCCGGGCGCAGCTCTACGTTCCGTGGACGCAGGCGAGCGACGGTCTCCTCTCGCTCCTCGCCGGCGGGGTCGGGGTCACCGTCCGGACGGAGGGCGATCCACGGCAGGCGCTCTTGCTGCTCCGCGACGCGATCGCCCGGCTGGGCAGCCAGAACACCGTCTTCGGGGCGCAGACCATGCCGGAGATCGTCACCGAGTCCCTCGGCCGCCAGCGTTTCACGATGGTGCTCTTCGCCATCTTCGGCGGGCTGGCGCTGCTGCTCGCGGCGATCGGCATCTACGGGGTGGTCTCGTATCTCGTCGGGCAACGGACGGGCGAGCTGGGGCTCCGCATGGCCCTCGGGGCGCAGCGTCGGGACATCCTCCGGCTGATCCTCGCGGGCGGCGGGCGGCTGACGGTGGTCGGCATCGTGCTCGGCACCGCCTGCGCGCTCGGCCTCACCCGGCTCATGGAGGGGCTCCTGTACCTGGTGAGGCCAACCGACCCGGCGACCTTCACCGCCGTCGGCCTCGGGCTCATCGGGGTGGCGCTCGCGGCGTGCGCCGTGCCGGCACGGCGCGCCTCACGGGTCGATCCGATGGTGGCGCTGCGGCAGGAGTGACGTCAGGTCACTTCGCGGCGGCGGCCTTCTTCTTCGCCGGCTTGCCCCAGGCCTTCTTGCAGGACGAGCTCAGCTTCGTCTCGTTGTCTCCGAGGCACTGGAGAAGCTTGCCGCCACCCATCTCCGTGTCCGGGCAGAGCTTCTGGGCGTCGGGACGGCAGGCCTTGTAGAGCGCGTTGAACTTCTTGCTCACGTCGTCCTTGCAGGCCTGGGACAGCGTATCCGTCTTGCCCTGGAGGCAGGCGAGGATCCTTCCCTGACCGGGCTCGACTCCCGGACAGGCCGCCTCCAGATCTGCCTTGCAGGCCTTGCCCGGGACGGGCTCGGCGAAGGCGACGGGAGCGGCGAGCAGGACGCCGGCGCCGAGCAGCAACGACCACCGATGACGCGACATGCGTTTCTCCTTGCGAGAGATCACCCCATGCGTCCTGCGATCTCCCGTCATTGTCCAGCAACTTCGCCGCGCGCCGTCCTCCGGCCGGCAGACCGGGGGGACGGCCCGGCTCAGAGCAGCGCCCAGCCGTCCGCCGTCTCGCCAGCCACGCCGTCCCCGCGCAGCTTCTCGAGGATGGCCAGCGTGCTTCGCTCGGCGAGGTAGGGCAGTGCGCCGGGCGTGTCGGCGTAGGCGTCGGCGGCGAGCTCCTCGAGCGTCCGCGCCGTCGTGCTCAGCGCCGCCTGG
>CAZDSB010000110.1:0-5346 GCA_964507515.1 uncultured Myxococcaceae bacterium | reverse complement strand
CGCACCTGCCCCAGGAGCGCGTAGTCCGGCCGGAAGTCGTGCCCCCACTGGCTGATGCAGTGGGCCTCGTCCACCGCCAGCAGCTCAACGCCCACCTCTGTGAGGGCGTCGAGGAAGCTCGGACTCCGGAAGCGCTCGGGCGCGACGTACACCAGGCGGTAGGCGCCGGCCCGCATCCGCCGGATGCGCTCGGCACGCTCCAGCTCCGGGACGGTGGAGTTGATCAGCGTCGCCGGGATGTCGCGCGCCTCGAGCTGCTCCACCTGGTCCTTCATCAGCGCGATGAGCGGCGAGATGACCAGCGTCAGCCCCTTCAGCATCACCGCCGGCAGCTGGTAGCAGAGGCTCTTCCCGGCGCCGGTGGGCATCACCACCACGATGTTGCGCCCGGCGAGGACCGAGTCCACCACCTCGGCCTGCCCCGGCCGGAAGGTGGTGAGTCCGAAGGACCGTTCGAGTTCCGCGCGCGCGTCGTCGTGGAACCGGAGCGGCTCCGTCATGCTCCGCATCTTCACCGTTTGCCCCCAGCCGTCAACGCCTCTCCCGAGCCCACCGGCGGCGCATGGAGGAGCCCCGCCCGGGCCAGCGAGACGTACCGCCCGGCTCCGACGACCACGTGGTCGAGGATGCGGAGGTGGAAAATTCTCGCCCCGGCTTGCAGCTCCCGGGTCAGCGCCAGGTCCGCCTCCGACGGCTCGGGGTCTCCGGACGGGTGGTTGTGGGCGAAGATGACCGCCGTCGCCCTCGCGGCCAACGCCGCCCGGAACACCTCCCGCGGGTCCACCGTGCAGGCGTCCGTCGTCCCCTGGGCGACCCGCGTGTCTCCCAGCAGCACGTTTCGAGTGTTGAACGACAGGACGTGGAACACCTCGTGGCGCAGGAGCGCGAGGCGCGGCGCGAGGTAGCGGTACACCTCCCCGGCGGTCCTCAGGCGTGGTCGGCCATCGGGAGCGAGGTGCGCTCGCCGGGCGAGCTCCAGCGCCGCCAGCACCTGCGCCGCGCGCTCCCGGCCCAGGCCTGCCGCGTTGCACAGCTCCGCCGGCTCCATGCTCGCCAGCGCCCGGAGCCCGCCCGCGGCCACGAGCAGCGACTCGCCCAGGCCACGGACCGTCCGGCTCCGTCCACCGAAGAGCAGCCCGAGCAGCTCGGCGTCGTCCAGCGCGTGCGGCGACGCGAGCAGCCGCTCCCGCGACAGGTGCAGTCGTCCGTCCTCGGTCTCGGAGAGCCCCCGCTCCACGCCGAGAGAGCGGAGCAAGGCACGTGCCCGCGATGCGCTCGTGAACGCAGGTTCAGCGCGCCGTCCGGAGGCGCGGCCGGCCAGCGTCCTAGAACTTGGACATCGCGAACAGCGCCTTCATCTTCTCGTTGGTGTCGCGCAGCCGCGCCGACAGGGTCCGCACCAGGGACCAGAGCACCGAGTACGCGAGCTCCTTGTCGGTGAAGAGCAGCTGGTCGAGGGGATCCCGGCCGATGCGCAGCAGCACCGCCTCCCCCTCGTGGGCGAGGGCATCCGCCGAGCGCGCGCTCTCCTCCACCACCGCCATCTCCCCGAACGCCGCGCCAGGGTCGAGGATCGCCAGCGCCTCCTCACCCATCCCGGGGAGCTGGCGGGAGATCCGCACCCGACCCTCGACGATGACGTACATCGAGGCGCCCGGCTCCCCCTCGCGGAAGACGTACTTTCCTCGCGCGACCCGCTCCGTCTCGCAGACGCCGGCGAGCTTCCTGAGCTGGGCCTGGCTCAACCCTTCGAACAGCGGCACCCGCGAGAGCAGGTCGAGATTCATGGCAATCGTGGGACCCTCGTAGCACTCTTTCCGCCATGGCCGACACCGTGCACGCAGTCACCATCATCGGCTCGGGCCCCGCCGGGTACACCGCCGCCATCTACGCCGCCCGCGCGAACCTCAAGCCCGTGCTCTACGCCGGAGGGCCGGCCCTGGACGAGCCTGCCCGGGTGCCGGGCGGCCAGCTGATGATCACCACCGATGTCGAGAACTACCCGGGCTTCCCCGAGGCCATCACCGGCCCCGAGCTCATGGAGCGGTTCAAGGCCCAGGCCGAGCGGTTCGGCACGGTCATCCACATGGAAAACGTGATGAAGGTGGACCTCTCGAAGCGCCCGTTCACGCTCGAGGACGAGAGCGGGCGCACGGTGAAGACCGAGACGATCATCATCGCCACCGGCGCCTCGGCCAGGTGGCTCAACGTACCCGGAGAGGCCGAGTACACCAACCGCGGCGTGTCCGCGTGCGCCACCTGCGACGGCGCGTTCTTCAAGGGCGAGGATGTGTTCGTCGTCGGCGGCGGGGACACGGCGATGGAGGAGGCGTCCTACCTCGCGAAGATCGTCAGGAAGGTCACCGTCCTCCACCGGCGCGACGAGTTCCGCGCCTCGAAGATCATGCAGCACCGCGTGCTCAACAATCCCAAGATCTCGGTGGTCTGGAACACGGTCGTCGAGGAGGTGCTCGGCGACGGCAAGCGGCTGACCGGCGCCCGGGTCAAGAACGTGAAGACCGGCGAGGTCGTGACCTTGCCCGCCGGCGGCCTCTTCGTCGCCATCGGACACAAGCCGAACAGTCAGCTCTTCGAGGACTGGCTCGAGACCCACGACACCGGCTACCTCAAGACCGTGCCCGGCAGCACCCGCACCAGCGTGGACGGCGTCTTCGCCTGCGGCGACGTCCAGGACGCGGTGTACCGGCAGGCGGTCACCGCGGCAGGCACCGGATGCATGGCGGCCATCGAAGCCGAGCGGTTCCTCGTGGAGCACGGCGCGTGAGCGCTCCCCGGAAGCCGGCGACGGACGCGATCCACGCGGGCAGCCGGCTCCCGGAGAGCAGCGCCATTCCCATCACTCCGGCCATTCACACCGCCGCGGTGAGCTGGTTCGACTCGTCGGACGAGCTCGACGCCGCGCTCGACGGCAAGGACTTCGTCTACACCCGCATCCGGGGCGAGAACCCGGTCCTCCTCGAGGAGGCCGTCGCCGCGCTCGAAGGGGCCGAGGCCTCCGCGGTCTTCGGCAGCGGGATGGCCGCGCTCCGCGCCGTCTTCGACGCCCAGGGGATGTCCCCCGGCGACCGCGTCGTCCTGCCCACCGACGGTTACGGCGCCACCCGCGCGCTCTTCAAGCGGCTCGCGGACCGACATCAGATCCAGCTCTTCCCCCTGAAGCTGAGCGATCCGGCATCCATCGAGCAGTTCGTCGCCATCCGTCCGAAGCTCGTCCTCGCGGAGAGCATGACCAATCCGCTACTGGCGGTGCCAGATCTCCCCTCCATCTCCCACGCGGCCCACGCGGCCGGCGCGGCGCTGGTGGTGGACGGGACCTTCACCTCTCCGGTGCTCCAGCGGACCCTGTCGCAGGGCGCAGACTACGCGCTCCACTCCACCACCAAGTGGATCAACGGCCACTCGGACGCGACCGGCGGCGTCGTCTCCGGCACGCACGCCCGGATCGACCCGCTGCGCGGTGCGCGGGTGCTCGAGGGCGCCCTCCTCGGCCCCTTCGAGGCCTGGCTCACCCTCCGCGGGGTCCGCACGCTGCCGGTCCGCATGGCGGCACACTCCACGCACGCGCTCCACGTCGCCCGCCGGCTGCGCGAGGACGCCCGGGTGGCGCGAGTGCTCTACCCCGGGCTCCCCGACCACCCCGACCACGCCACCGCCCGGGCGCTCCTCCACGGCGGCTACGGGGGCATGGTGGCCTTCGAGATCGCCGGCGCCGGCCGGGCCGAGTCCTTCCGGTTCCTCGAGGCGCTGAGACTCTGTCGTCCGGCGCCGTCCCTGGGCGACGTCACGACGCTGGTGATGCACGCGGCCAGCGCCAGCGCCCGGCGGCTCACCCCCGAGGAGCGCGCCGCCGCGGGCATCGGCGAGAACCTCATCCGGGTCTCGGTGGGTCTCGAGGACCCGGACGACGTCGCCGAGGATCTCCTCCAGGCGCTGGGCGGGGCGAGCCGGCCATGAAGATGGTGGACGTCGGAGGGAAGGAGCGGACCGAGCGGGTGGCCGTCGCCACCGCCCGGCTCCGCATGCAGCCCGAGACCATCGCGCGCATCCGCGAGGGCCGGGTGGAGAAGGGCGACGTCCTCGCCGCGGCCCGGCTGGCCGGGGTGATGGCCACCAAGCGGACGCCGGACCTGATCCCGCTCTGTCATCCCATCGCGCTCACCGGCGTGACGATGGAGGTGAGCCTCGACGAGGCCGGCGTCTCCGTCCGCGCCGAGGTGAAGACGCTCGACCGCACCGGCGTGGAGATGGAGGCGCTGACCGCCGCCGCCACGGCCGCGCTGACCGTCTACGACATGGTGAAGAGCGTGGACCGGGGAATGGTCATCGAGTCGCTCCAGCTCGAGCACAAGGCCGGCGGCCGCACCGGCACCTGGAACCGCGGCTAGTGCCCATTCCGGTTGCGGAGGTCGCGCTCGACGTCGTGCTCGGCGCCGGCATCGGCGTCCTGAGCGGAATCGTCGGCATCGGCGGCGGGCTGTTCATCATCCCGCTGCTCGGGGTGTTCTTCGGGCTCACCCAGCAGCGTGCGCAGGGCACCGCGCTGGTGATGGTCGTTCCCAACGTGCTGCTCGGGTTGTGGCGCTACGCCCGTTACCGGGGATTCGACGCGCGGGGAGCAGGCCTCCTCGCCCTGCTCGCGCCGTTCTCGACCTACGTGGGCGCGCGCATCGCGACCGCCGCGCCGTCGCGGGCGCTCCGGGTGGGGTTCGCGGCCTTCCTGCTCGCGCTCGCGCTGTTCTACGGGCTGCGCAGCCGCGCGGCCGAGATCCGCGTCGACCCCGATGCCCGGATTCCACCGCGGATCGCCGTGGTGCTCGGGCTGGTGGGCGGCTTCGTGTCCGGGGTGTTCGGCGTCGGCGGTTCGCTCCTCACCGTTCCTCTGATGACCACCCTCCACGCGATGGGGCAGGCCACCGCCCAGGGGATGGGCCTGGCGCTGGTGGCGCCGGGGACGGTGGTGAACCTCTTCGTCTACGGGCGCGCAGGAAACGTGGACTGGGTACGCGGTGCAGCCCTCGCGGTGGGCGGCGTCGCCACGATGCCGCTCGGGGTGGCCATCGCGCACCGACTTCCCGAGCGCGTGCTCCGGGGATTCTTCGCGGTGATGGCGCTCCTCGGCGCCGTCGGCCTCTTCCTTCACCGCTGAGGAGCGGCGCTCAGCCCTCGTGCCGACAGAGCGCGGGCTCGGCCTCGCCGGGGCCGATGTCGCGGTCCGCGTCGGCGACGTGCCATGGCGCCTCGAGGACGGGGCTCGGCGCTGACCGCACCACCGCCGGTCGCTCCTCGGAGGCCAGCGCCGGGCGGGGACGCGCGGCGTCGTAGGCG
>CAZDSB010000109.1:0-4248 GCA_964507515.1 uncultured Myxococcaceae bacterium | reverse complement strand
TGGCGACGCCGGCCGCTGCAGCCGTCGAGCCTCCCATCGTCGCGGCGATGAACCCGGCGCCGAGGCCGAGGGTGATCGCCACCCGCCGCTGGACCCGGTCCTTCGCTCCCGGAGGCGGGGCGAGCTCGGATGCGTCGGCGCGGCCGAGCTCCGCCCACTCGTCGGGGAGGTCTCCAGGCAGCCGCTCGCTCATGGCTCACCTCGGAGCGCGGAGCCGATCTTGGCGCGGCCGAGGCGGAGCCGCGAGTAGACGGTGTTGAGCGGCACGTCCAGCGCCGCCGAGATCTCCGGCACCGCGATGCCGTTCAGGTCGTGCATCACCACCACCGCGCGCTGGTCGATATCGAGCTGCGCCAGCGCCGCGTGCAGTCGCCTGCTGGCCTGGCGGGAAGCGACGACCTCGTCGGGCGCATGTGCCTCGTCGGGGAGCTCGGCCTCGGGCTCCGCGACCGGAACCTCGAGCCGGTGCCGCCGCCGCCACTGCGCCGCCACGCGGAAGGCGATGCCCAGGAGCCAGGGCCGGAGCGGGCGCGCAGCGTCGTACGTGCCATAGCGGCGATGGGCCACCACGAACACGTCATGCACCGCGTCCTCCACGTCTGCCTCCGGCACCCCCAGGCGCCTCAGGTACAGCCACACCGCCTCGAACTCCGCGTCGTAGGCCGCCGCGAATGCGGTGTCGTCGGGGATGGCCATGGTGGCCCCCGGGGCCAGGGAGGCGGCGGACTGCACTCCCTTCTTCATTGTGGCGGACGGGGGTGGTCCGTCACCGTCAGAAGCGCCCAAAGAGGCCCCCACCGACCCACAGCGAGAGGGGCGGAACCGCCCAGGCTTCCTGTGAATCCACGAGGAACCGGGGCCGCACGAGATTCACTGCACCGTCGAGGTGTAGCCGCAGACCCACCGGAGCCGCGAACAGCCACTCCCACTGTCCCCTCGCCCCGGCGGAGAACATCCAGGCGCTCGCGTCCCGAGAGCTCGCAAAGCCCGTTCCCTTGCCGCTGACGGGGCCGGCGAGCGCAAGCCCGCAGGCGGACCAGCTGCCGAAGCGGGCACATCCCACGAGCGACCCGGCCACCAGCGACGTCGAGATCGATCCGGAGCCAAAGGCACGGGCCGTCCCGGGCAGCCATCGGCCCTCGAGCTCGATCGAGGCAGTGCTCGAGGCGGCGCCCGCGTGGACGAGCACACCGCCCGCGATGCCGGGGAGGACTCCGGCGGCGGCGATGGCGTCGACACCGACCACCGGGCGCCAGCCGGTTGTCGGCGGCGCGGGCTCGGGGACGAGCACCGGAGCACCGGCCTCGGTGGCGAGCGCCTCCGTCCCGGCATCGGCCTGGAGCGCCACGCCCGCGTCCACGGCGGCGAGCGTACCCGCGTCCGCGGGCGTGAGGCCGCCGTCCGCCGTGCTGATGCCCCCGTCGACCACCGAAGTCCCCGCGTCGACCGTCGGAGCTCCCGCGTCGGCCGCCGGAGCTCCGGCGTCGGGCGGCGGCGGCGGCCGGCCCGCGTCCGGGACCCGCACGAGCGCCAGCGGGGCGAGCCCGACCGGCGACGGCGGACCGGCATCCGGCGCGAGGAAGCCCCGCGTGGGAGGTCCCGTCCGCGGTGCCCCGCTCACGCCCGCGGCTCCCGCGCCCATCGCGGAGGCAGCGGGTCCCCCGAGACCGGAGGATGTGGTCCCGGAGAAGGTCACGGCCGGCGGAGGAGCGGCCGCCGCAGGGGGGGCGAGCGGAGGCGTTGCGACCACCGCCGGGGGGCGTGGAGGTCGGGCGAGCGGGTCGATCGCCAGGGCAATCGCGAAGGCAACTGCACCTCCCAGCTCCTCGCATCCTGGACCCGCACCGGAGAGGTCACGGACGCCGAGGACACGGCCGGAGCGACCATCCACGAGCTGCACGCGAGCAGCGAGCCCTGCGCCCTCGCCGCGGAGCACGCAGCGCACGGTGCGCGCCGCCTTCTTCGCGAACGGGGAGCGTCCGAGGATGTCCCTCACCTCGGCTTCGAGCTCGGGCTTCGTCGGGCAGCGCTCCGCGCCCGCCTGTCGCCGGTAGTCCAGGACGACGTGCGCCGGATGCTTCCGCACCGGTGTCTTGGCGGTCGCGACGCCGGACAGCCCGAGACAGAGTGCGATCGCCAGCAGGTCCCCGCGGGACATCCGGGCGCATCCTGCCGGCTCTCATGGCCCGACGCGAGAACGCGGGAGCGGCGGGCGCCTCGTCCGTGCAGAGCAGACCGCCCGGTTTGGGAATCAAGGGGGCAAGGTGATTCGCCCCGGCGCCGAGCTCGTTCCGGTCTGGGTGTGGCAGCTGTTGCAGTCGCCGGTGGGGACCGCGGTGCCCATGGACCGGGTCCTCCCCTGGAACGTCACCTTCGCGGTGATGGGGAAGGCGAGGCTCGCCGTGCCGTGGAAGTTCCCGGAGACGCTGCTGACCGTGAAGCTCGCGGTCGCGCCGTTTCGGTCGGTGACCGTCACCACCGCTCCGCCTGCGGCGCTGCCGTTGCAGTCGTCGGGCTCGTGGCCGGTCGGGTACACCGTGCCGCCGACGTTGAAGGAAGGACCGCCCTGCTGCGCGTGGCAGGTGATGCAGGCTCGCCCCGGCTCCATGTTCGCGCTGCCGTTCGTGCCACCGGTCCAGGTCGAGCCGCTGCTGCAAGCAGGCACGGCACCGAGCGGGTCCGGCGGACCGGCGTCCGGAGGAGGCGGTGGGACGCCCCCGTCCGTTTCGCACGTCCCGGCCGGCATTCCAGCGGAGACCCAGGCCTGGAAGGCTGCGACGTCGCTCGGGGCCACGGCCGCGTTCGGTGCGGGGGGCATCGGCGACGCCGACGACTGCATCCGCGATACCGACATCGCCCCGTTGCTCTGCGAGGGGTTTCCGGGGGAGGCAGCCTGGAGCGCGGCGAGAGTCGCGAGGGACTGCGGTGCGCCGCCGGAGGGCGTCGACCCGTGACAGCTCCAGCAGTGTGCGCTCAGGACGTCGTACACGGCGCAGGGGAGCTCGGAGGAGAGCACCACGCCACCGTCCGGAGCGGGTCCGCCGCCGGGAGTGCCGCCGTTCTGGCTGCCGCCGCTGCTGGAGGGCCCGGAGCCCGGAGCGCTGGTGATGCTCCCGTCACATCCGCCGAGCACCACGACGAGGAACGCCGCGACGACACGTCCGCGCGCACGGCCGCGAGCCTCATCACCACCACCACGCTGTCTTCCGTACACCTGTCTGCCTCCGCTCGCGCCGGTGAGCAGACTCCCAACTCCGGATTGCGCGGCTGGCGAAGATCCGTCACCGCGCCCGCGCGACACTCGTGGCCGCTGACGCAGGAACGTTGCAACCGGCCCGGAGAGAAACGTTCGACGCCGAGGGCACGGCGACCGACCCAGGTCCCGGCCGCTGCCCCGGCCTTGCGGCGGCGCCTCCGCGGGTCTACCACCCGGTCTCCCGGGAGGAAGCACATGAGCCCCTCGAGCATCCCCTCTCCCACCCAGCGCCCGCCGGATCTCCTCGGCCAGACCGTGGTCGTCCTCGGCGGGAGCGCCGGCATCGGCCTCGAGACGGCGCGACGCGCACGTGCCGAGGGCGCGAAGGTCGTGCTCACCGGCCGGGACCCCGAGCGACTCCGCCGCGCGGCCATCGAGATCGACGCGGCGAGCACCGCCGCGTTCGACGCCACGGATCCGGGAGCCCTCGAGCGGTTCTTCCGCGACCTTCCGGGGCAGATCGATCACGTGATGGTCACCGCCGGTCGCCCCCCGTACGGGCGCGTCCTGGAGATGGACGTCGCGCAGGTCCGGCGTGCCCTCGACGACCACCTCGCGATGGCGATCCAGGTCGCCCGCCACGCCGCCGGCAAGGTGCGCCCTGGAGGTGCCCTGCTCTTCATGAGTGGCACCGGGGCACGCCGCCCCGCCCTCGGCCTCGCGCTCACGGCGACCCTCACCGCCGCGCTCCCCGCCCTCGTCGCCAACCTGGCGCTCGAGATCGCACCGGTCCGGGTCAACGTCATCGCCGCCGGCTTCGTGGACACGCCGCTGTCGGCGGAGCTCCTGGGCGATCAGCTGGAGCGGCGGCGGACCCAGCTCCGCGAGACCCTTCCGATCCGACGGGTCGTGGGTCCCGGCGACGTCGCCGCGCTCGCCATCCACCTCATGGTCAACGGCGCGCTCACCGGCGCGACGTACGACGTCGACGGCGGGCAGCAGCTCGTTCCCGCCTGATCCGTGCTCCCTGCCCCATCCGCCGTCTGCGTTTC
>CAZDSB010000108.1:0-2794 GCA_964507515.1 uncultured Myxococcaceae bacterium | reverse complement strand
CCTGAAGGGCGAGCTCGAGTCGGCCGACAAGCGGCGGAAGTTCTACGACGAGTACTTCGCTGTGATGGACCTCCCCGCCGAGTACTACCTGGAAACCGTCGACCACGTGTTCCACCGGCACAGCCTTCCCGAGGGGCGGATGCTGCACCGCGGGAAGCCGGTTCGGCTCGACGCCATTCGCCGGACGGCGTTGATGACCATCGAGGGCGAGAAGGACGACATCACCGCCCCGGGCCAGACCCGCGCCGCCCACCCGCTGCTCCCCGGCATCCCCGCCGGCTGGAAGGAGCACCACCTCCTGGAAGGGGCAGGCCACTACGGGACGTTCAGCGGCAGCCGTTTCCGGGAGCAGATCGCGCCGAGGCTCCGCGCGTTCTTCCGCGCCAGTCGCTGACCTCGAACCGGGTCGACCGAACCGTGAGCCGGGGGCAGTCGGGCACCGGGCAGGATTCCCCGGGCGCCCCTCGCGAACCTCCTCCCTTCGCCTCTAGTGTGCCGCTTCGATGGGAACGAAGCCCCTCGAGGAGCTCGGAGCCGCGGCGGCCATCGGTCTCCTCCGCGACGGAGCGATCACCTCCGAGGCCCTCGTCCGGGCCTGCCTCGATCGCATCGCCCGCGACGAGCCGCGCCTCCACGCCTGGGCCCATCTCGATCCGGAGCGCGCCATCGCCGAGGCGCGCGCGGTCGACGCGCGCAAGCGGCCCGCTCCGCTGCACGGCCTGCCGGTCGGCATCAAGGACATCATCGACACCGCGGACACGCCCACCGAGTGCGGGACGCCACTCTACCGGGGCCGCCGCCCACCCCGGGACGCGGCCTCGGTCACCGCGCTCCGGACCGCCGGCGGCGTCGTGCTCGGGAAGACGGTCACGACCGAGCTCGCCTTCTTCGCGCCCGGGCCCACCTGCAATCCGCACGACACCGCGCACACGCCCGGTGGCTCCTCGAGCGGTTCCGCCGCCGCCGTCGCCGCCTTCATGGTGCCCGCCGCGCTCGGGACCCAGACCGCGGGCTCGATCATCCGCCCGGCGGCGTACTGCGGCATCGTGGGCTTCAAGCCCTCGCACGGCCTGCTGTCGATGGAGGGCATCCATCCCTTCGCGCCGTCGCTGGACACCCTCGGCGTCCTGGTCCGCGAGGTCGGCGACGTTGCCTTGCTGCTCGCCGGGCTCGGCGCGCCGCTCGCGGTTCCCACTCTCACGCGTCCGCCGCGCATCGGTCTGTGGCGCAGCTCCCAGTGGCCGCGCGCCACGCCGGCCATGCAGGCCCGGTTCGAGGCGGTGGCGACCACGCTCGCCCGCGCGGGTGCCTCGGTTCGCGAGCTGGATCCGCTGCCCGACGAGGCCCGCCTCTCGGAGGACCAGGGCCTGATCATGGCGGCCGAGGCCGTCCGCTCCTTCGACGCCCTGCGTGCGAGCGGCGCGCTCAGCCCGCAGCTCACGGCCCTCCTCGACCGCGGCCTCGCCGCTCGTCCGGACGAGGTCGAGGCCGCGAAGATCCGGGCCGGCCAGGCGTGGACCGCGATGACCGGAGTGCTGACCTCGGTCGACGCTCTCCTGACCCCGAGCGCTCCGGGCGAGGCGCCCTCCGGCCTCGAGAGCACGGGCGACCCGGTGTTCAACCGCGTGGTCACCTTGCTCGGCTTCCCCGCCATCAGCCTCCCGGTGGGCGTCGGACCCGCCGGCCTTCCCCTCGGCGTGCAGCTGGTGGGAGCGCCCCACTGCGACGGGGCCCTCCTCGCCACCGCCGCCTGGACCGGGTCCCGTCTCCGCTGAGCGGGTCAGCGACCGAGCAGCTTCGCGAGCGCGTCCGCGTCGAACCGCCGCTCGAATTCGGTGTGGAAGGCGTCCGAGGGGACGTTCTTCTGCCACCGCCAGTACACGACGGCGAACTGAGGCACGAATTTGGGCAGGCCCGGGTCCAGCGCGCCTTGGTCGAGACGCACCAGCGCCCGGCCACCCTGGGCCTCGGGGGTGAAGTCCTTGAACTGGACGAGGTTCGGGCCGGTCAGGAACGCGGGCTGGTCCCCCTCGCTCGCTGACATTCGCGACAGCCGGCCCGTTGCCGTCTCCGTCAGCTTGCCGAGCTGGTCCTTCCGCTGCTTGATGAGCGTGTCCTGCCGTCCGGGATCGGTCCCCGACCTCTGGATCTGCGCGATCATGGCCTTGGCCTGCGCGTCCAGCGACGCGAGGTAGGCCTCGAGGAACTGCTTGCGGGTCACCGCCTTGAGCGGCGACCGGCCGGGGCGAGTCACCAGGACGGCGCGCGAGAACGTCTGGCCGGTGTTGGAGGTCTGGTTGTGGATCCCCTCGTACTCGGGGAGGCCACGGAAGGTTCCGACGCGCTTCGTGAGGAAGAACGTCGGCTCTCCCTGGACGCGGAGCGTCTTCAGCGGATCGGCGAACCAGGTGAGGTGGTTGACGAAGGCGTACGCCCAGGTCGCGGTCTCTCCTCCGAGCTGGAACTTGTGCGTGCGCGGGTTGCAGGACCACGCGAAGTACATCGACCGGTAGGAGTAGGCGAACGGTCCGTTCTCGAGCAGCGGCGGCGAATCGAGGTCGCGGTAGCCCGCCGCGTCCATTCCCCGCGGTTCGGGATAGGCGTCACGGAACAGCTTGCCGATGCGATCGATGCGGGTGTCGATCTCCTTGGCCGCCCCCGGCGGGATGTTCGCGCCTCGGCCGACGTCGGTCCGGACCGTCCACTTGCCCTTGATCCCGAGGAGGTCCTCCTTTCCGGTGCACGGGCCGCCGATGACCGGCGGGGAGCGATCCGCCGCCGTCAGCAGTCCCAA
>CAZDSB010000107.1:0-7235 GCA_964507515.1 uncultured Myxococcaceae bacterium | reverse complement strand
GCCGGCGGGTGGCCCTGATCAACAACCACTTCGGGGACGCGGTGGTCGTCGGCTCGCGCCACTGCTCCAAGTCGGTGGGGATCCGCGAGTTCCTCGACCGCAACGGACATCCCTACGTCTACCTGGACGTGGAGCAGGACGAGGGTGCGAGGGCCCTGGTGGAGCGCTTCCAGATCGGACCCCAGGACATTCCGGTGCTCATCTGTCGAGGCACCCGGGTCCTCCGCGCGCCGAGCAACGAGGAGGTGGCCGAGTGCCTGGGCTTCAACGCCGGGATCGCCTGCGGCGCCGTCCGGGACGTGGTGGTCGTCGGAGCAGGCCCGGCGGGTCTCTCGGCAGCGGTCTACGCGGCCAGCGAGGGGCTGGACGTCCTGGTGCTTGAGACCAACGCGCCGGGCGGGCAGGCCGGATCGAGCTCGAAGATCGAGAACTACCTCGGCTTCCCCACCGGCATCTCGGGAGCGGCGCTCGCGGGAAGGGCGTACACCCAGGCCGAGAAGTTCGGCGCCGAGGTGGCCATCGCCCGGACCGCGGCTCGCCTCGACTGCAGCGTCACCCCCTACGCGATCGAGCTCGACGGGGGTCACCGGATCCGCGCCCGCACCATCGTCGTCGCCAGCGGAGCGGAGTACCGGAGGCTCGATCTCCAGGAAAGGGCGCGATTCGAGAACGCGGGCGTCTACTACGGGGCGATGGTCATCGACCGGAAGCAGCTCGAGGACGAGGAGGTCGTGGTCGTCGGCGGTGGCAACTCCGCCGGTCAGGCGGCGGTCTACCTCTCCGGCCTCGCGCGGCACGTGCACATGCTGGTGCGTTCCGGTGGCCTCGCGGACTCGATGTCGCGCTATCTCATCCGGCGCATCGAGGAGAGCCCGAAGATCACCCTCCGCACCCGGACCGAGATCGTCGGCCTGAGCGGAAAGACGGCGCTGGAGAGCGTGCGCTGGCGGAACCGGACGACGGGCGAGACCGAGGAGCGTTCCATCCGCTCCGTGTTCTGCATGATGGGGGCAAGCCCCTGCACGCAGTGGCTCGCCAGCTGCGTGATCCTCGATGACAAGGGCTTCGTGAAGACCGGCCAGGACCTCACCCCCCAGGAGCTGGCGAGCACGGGCTGGACGCTCTCGCGTCCTCCATTGCTCCTGGAGACCTCCCGGCCCGGCATCTTCGCCGTGGGGGACGTCCGCTCGGGCAACGTGAAGCGAGTGGCCTCCGCGGTCGGCGAGGGCAGCATCAGCATCCAGCTGGTGCACCGCGTCCTCTCCGGGGTGAGCTCCGCGGCCTGAGATAGGCTCGCGGTTCCCGTGACCCGCGGCCTCCGCTCGCTCCTCGTCCTCGCCCTCGCGGCACCGGCATCCGCCGTGGCCCAGGACGCGTTCGAGATCCAGGTCTACGACGCCGTCACCGCCGGGCCGCTCGAGCCCGGCCTCGAGGTGCACCTCAACCACTTCATCCAGGGGACCACCACGCCGGGCCCGGGCGGCGAGGTCCCGACCGACCACCTCACCCACCTCACCTTCGAGCCCCACCTGGGCATCACCACCTGGTGGGAGCTCGGCATGTATCTCCAGACGGTGATCCGGCCCGATGGCGGCTGGGATTCGGGCGGGGTGAAGTTTCGCACCAAGTTTCGCTGGCCCGAGTCGGTGGGCGCCTTCCGCTTCGCGCTGAACATGGAGGTGGCGCGCGTCTCGAAGCGCTACGAGGCCGATGGGTGGGGCGGCGAGCTGCGGCCGATCGTCGATGCCCGCTGGGGGCGCTGGTACCTCTCCGTCAACCCCATCGTCGGCTTCTCCTTCGCCGGAGAGGATGCTTGGAAGCCGGACTTCGAGCCTGCGACCAAGGTGAGCTTCGACGTGGAGAAGAGCTGGGCGGTGGGGATCGAGACCTACTCCGCCTTCGGTCAGTTCGGGAACTTCCTGCCCTGGGACCAGCAGACCCATCGCGTCTTCCTGGTCATCGACTCGGCCGTGAGCTGGTTCGGGCTCAACGTGGGGATCGGCTACGGCACCGGGCAGGAGAAGTGGATCGTCAAGGCGATCTTCACCTTCGCGCCGCCCGTGAAGGACGACTAGTGCATGTGCCAGCCGTGGCTCACCGCGACCAGCTGGCCGGTGAGCGCCGCGCTGGGGAAGGCCGCGAGGTCGATGGCCAGCTGGGCGATGTCCTCGAGGGTGGTGAACTCGCCGTCCACGGTGCTGCCGAGCATCACCTTCTTCACGACCTCTTCCTCGCTGATGCCCAACGTTTTCGCCTGCTCGGGGATCTGCTTCTCCACCAGCGGGGTGCGAACGAAGCCCGGGCAGATGACGTTGGTCCGGACCCCGATCTTCGCCCCCTCCTTCGCCGCGGCGCGGGCGAGGCCCAGCAGCCCGTGCTTGGCGGCGACGTAGGCCGACTTGAGCGGGGAAGCCTCGAGGCTGTGGATGCTCCCCATGTAGAGCAGGAGTCCTCCCTTCCCCGCGGACTGCCAGTGCCGCATCGCGGCCCGGGTGAGGAGGAAGCCGCCGTCGAGGTGGATGCCGAGGACACGGCGCCAGTCCTCGAAGGAGAAGTCGGTGATGGGGGCGATGTGCTGGATCCCCGCGTTGCTCACCGCCACGTCCAGCCGGCCGAGGGCGCGGACCGCGTCGGCCACGCCTCGCTCGACCTGCTCCTCGGAGGTGACGTCCACCCGCATCGCCAGGGCGCGGCCACCCCGCTCCTCGATCTCCCGCGCCACCGCGCGGGCAGCGTCGAGGTTGACGTCGGTCACCGCCACCGCGGCGCCTTCGCGGGCGAAGCCCTCGGCCATGGCCCGGCCCAGACCGCCACCACCGCCCGTCACCAGCGTCCCCCGTCCGGTGAGTCGCATCCCTCGCCTCCTGTCGTCGGCCAGCCGGCGGAGTCTGCCCCAGCCGCCTCTCCCGGGGAAACGCTCCCGCTCGCCAGGCGGTCTGCTATGAGAGCGGCCCCATGAAACCGAGCGTTCTCGCGATCTCGATGGCGCTGGCCGGCGCGGCGGTGGGGCAGGAGCCAGACTGGTCGAAGGTCGAGGTGAAGATCGTGCCGGTGGCAGGCGGCGTGTCGATGCTCGTCGGCCAGGGCGGGAACATCGGGGTCACCAGCGGGAAGGACGGCATCTTCCTGATCGACGACCAGTTCGAGCCGCTGCTGCCGAAGATCCGCGCCGCGGTGAAGACCCTCGGCGACGGGCCCATCCGCTTCGTGGTCAACACCCACTTCCACGGCGACCACACCGGGAGCAACGCCAAGCTCCACGAGGCGGGGGCGGTCATCATCGCGCAGGAGAACGTGCGCAAGCGCCTGGGCATGGAGCGCGTCGACCGCGACACCAAGGAGAAGATCCCGCCAAAGCCACCCGAGGCGTGGCCCCTGATCACCTATGCGGACGGGGTGGCCCTGTACCTGAACGGCGACGAGCTCGAGGTCACCCACGTGGCCCGCGCCCACACCGACGGCGACTCCGTCATCCGGTTCAAGAAGGCCAACGTCATCCACATGGGAGACACCTTCTTCAACGGGATGTACCCCTTCATCGACGTGGACAGCGGCGGCTCGGTCGACGGGATGATCGCCGCGGCGGACAGGGTGCTCTCGATCGCCGACGACAAGACGAAGATCATCCCCGGCCACGGCCCGCTGGGCAGCAAGGCCGACCTCCAGAGCTACCGGAACGTGCTGGCCGGCATTCGCGACAAGGTGAAGGCGCTGGTCGCGCAGGGCAAGACGCTCGACCAGGTCGTCGCCACGAAGCCAACCGCGCAGTGGGACGCAACCTGGGGCAAGGGCTTCATGAAGCCGGACGTGTTCGCGAGCTTCGTCTACCGCAGCCTGACCGAGAAGCCGGCAGGGACGAAGTGACCCAGCCCTCCGCGCCGGAGGGATCTCCGGCCGCGCGGCGGCCAGTCTCGATCTTCCTCACCGTGGCCTGCGCGATCGCCGGCCTGGTGGATCTGCAGGCCTTCGCCTTCGCCTTCGCCCGGCAGACGCGCGAGTCCTCCGCGGCGACTCCCTGGCTGCCGGGGCTCGCGGCCGGGGTGGCCGTGCTCCAGATCGTCTGCCTGGTGCTCCTCTGGCGGGGACGCAGGGCGGGCGCGTACGGCTACCTGGCGCTCGCGCTGATCTACGGCGGGGTCTTCACGGCGGTGGTGGGCCTGGCCGGGCTGCGGTCGCTGGCTCCGGCGGTGCTCGTCCTGGCCGCCGTCGCCTGGAACTGGGAACGCCTGCGCTGAACCACACTCACACCGGCTCGACGACCACGGCGCTCCCGTAGCAGAGAACCTCGGTCACCCCGGCGGAGATCTCGGTCGCGTCGTAGCGCGCGCCGATGACCGCGTTGGCGCCGATCTGCCGGGCGTGGAGGGCCATCAGCTCGAACGCCTCGCGCCGCGCCTGCTCGCACATCTCGGTCCACAGCGTGATGTTGCCGCCGAACAGAGTCTGCAGCCCGGCGACGAAGGTCCCCACGATGTTCCGCGAGCGGACCACGATGCCCCGCACCACCCCGAGGTTCCGGACCACGCGGTGCCCGGGGAGCTCGAAGGTGGTCGTCACCCGGTCCAGCGGAAGGATGGCGAGGTTGGTCAGCGGCGCTCGGCTGCTCATGGTCGCCCTCCGGACGGCGAGGAGGGCCGAGGGTAGCCGGAGCGGGAGGGGCTCCCTAGCCTTTTCGGAACATGCGCGCGCTCGCCTATGAAGGTCCCGGAAGGGTGAAGGTGGTCACGAAGCCGGATCCGCGGATCGAGCATCCACAGGACGTCGTCCTCCGCGTGACCCGCGCCGCCATCTGCGGCTCGGACCTCCACCTCCTCCACGGTCTGGTCCCCGACACCCGCGTCGGGTGCACCTTCGGGCACGAGTTCACCGGGGTGGTCGAGGAGCTGGGCCGCGACGTGAAGACCCTCAGGCGCGGTGACCGGGTGGTGGTCCCGTTCAACATCTCCTGCGGCCGCTGCTTCTTCTGCGAGCGCGGCCTGTTCGCCAACTGCGAGAACACAAACCCCTCGTCCAACGACATCGCCTCGGGCGTGTTCGGCTACTCGCACAGCACCGGGGGCTTCGAGGGCGGTCAGGCCGAGTACGTCCGGGTGCCATTTGCCGACGTGGGTCCCACGAAGATCCCCGAGGACATGGAGGACGAGGAGGTCCTCTTCCTCAGTGACATCCTCCCCACCGGCTACCAGGCCGCGGAGATGGGAGAGATTAAGAAGGGAGAGACCGTCGTCGTCTTCGGGTCCGGACCGGTCGGCATCTTCGCCCAGCTGTCCGCCTGGCTCATGGGAGCTGGACGGGTCATCGCCGTCGACCGGGTGCCGGAGCGGCTGCAGTTCGCTCGCCAGTACAACGGCGTCGAGACGCTCAACTTCGAGGAGGTGGACGATCCGGTCATGACGCTGCGGGAGATGACCGGCGGCCGCGGCGCGGACGTGTGCATCGACGCCGTGGGCATGGAGGCCGAGGGGAGCACCGTCGAGCGCATGCTGGGCCTGAAGGCGAAGCTCGAGGCCGGGGTGGCCACGGCGATCGCCTGGTGCATCCAGACCGCGCGCAAGGGGGGCAACGTCTCCATCGTCGGCGTGTACGGACCGCCGTGGAACCTCGTGCCCATCGGCACGGCGATGAACAAGGGGCTCACGCTGCGGATGAACCAGTGCAACGTGAAGCGCTACGTGCCCCATCTCCTGAAGCACATCCGCGAGGGGCGCATCGACGCGCGGCGGATCATCACTCACCGCTTTCCGCTCCAGCGCGCTCCCGAGGCGTACCACCTGTTCGAGAAGCGGGCCCGGGGCTGCATCAAGTGCGTGCTCGTGCCCCAGGGAGAAGCGTGATGGCGGCCCTCCGCTCCGACGGATCGCACAGGCACCTGCCGCCCGGCGGACCCGGGCGCGTCGACGACGTGGACGAGACGGCGCGGCCCGGCGTGCCGATGGAGCACGCACCCGAGCCCTTCCCGACCGCACCCGAGCGCGTGGTGGTGCAGCGCCCGCGGGTGGAGGTGCTCCAGATCCCGGGCCGGAAGAAGCCGGTCTGGGTGGTGAGCAACGCCCAGCCACCACGGGGCCTGGCAGGACGGCTGCGGCGGAAGGCGTTCCGGATCCCCGAGCACCACGCCGAGCACTGGATGCTCCTGCTCGCCGCGGACCGGCTGGAGGTGAAGCTCAGCCGCGCACGGCGCTGGCTCGGCCTCGCCGCGGGAGTCGCCGTGCTCTGGACGGTGCTCCGCGCGCTCGAGGAGCGTTGACCGATTCGGTCTCCGAGACGACCTTGCGCAGGATGGCGGTGAGCGCCCGTCGCTCGTTGGAACGGAGCACGGCGAGCACCGGGGCGAACGCCTGATCCACCAGTGGCCGCGTCTGGTGGAACCAGCGGACGCCCGCCGCGGTCAACTCCACCCGGCGCCGGCGGCGGTCGCTGGGGTCGGTCCCCCGGGTGGTGAGCCCCTTCCGCTCCAGCTCGTCGAGCTGTCGTGAGACGCCCGCCGGGTGCTGCGCGGAGGCATCCGCCAGCTCGCGCTGCGTGAGCGGGCCCAGGTCTGCCAGCCGGTTCACCAGGCTCCAGGCCACGATCGACTCGCCACGGCCCGAGAGCGCGCGCGCAGCGGCGATCCACAGCCGGCGCCGCGTCTGTCCCACCAGCCGTACCACTTCCGCCGTCGTGGGGTCGGTCCTTCGCATTTCTTCACGCTCGTACCGTCCTCGCCCGGGCATGTCCAGCACGGGGAGGCCCCCCGGGGGATTTCCGCCGGTGGCGGTCCACTTCGGCAGGCGAATGACGAGGGCCCGCGCTATAGCGCTGCGCGCCGTTTTCACCCCGCGACATCGCAGGAGTCGGAACAGGTGAGTGCCTTTCGGAATACACACCGCGTCGGTCGCGCCGCGCCGGCGCTCCTCGGGATGCTGGCGACCGTCGTCGCCGCGTCGGCCATCGGGCAGGAGGCGTCCCGCACCCCGCTGATCAGCGTCGACGCGGGGTTCGTCGCGTCGGCGACCGCGTCCCCGGATGCCGTCCGCCCGGTGCAGAAGAAGATCAGCCTCCGGGACGCCGTGGCACAGGCCCTCGAGCGCAACGCCACCGCGCGCGTCGCCGCAGCGGACATCCGCCGCGTGGGAGGGCTGATGGAGGAGGTCCGTGCCGCGTCGCTCCCGACGCTCGGCGTGCGGGCGACCTACGTCCGCCAGAACAAGGCAGTGACCGCGCCCCTGACCTCCGCCGATGGTGGCACCCAGAAC